>JBDKTP010000122.1:0-2582 GCA_039680115.1 Rectinema sp. | reverse complement strand
TCGCGCCAGGTGCGCGCTACCCTAAACGCGTTCACAAAAAAGTCCAAATCCGCGCGGAAGGCGCTGCGCGAAAAAATCCGTGCCCGAATCTTGGAGTGTGGGTTAAAAAACGCAAACCCTAGCAGCTTTTTTTGAGCGTCCAGCACGCGCACTTCCGCGCCCGGCTCCGGTTTGCCCTCTACGACGGCGATTTCGTTGTCGTAAATCCAGGGATGCCCCTGACGGATGCGTAAGTCTTCTTTGGGTTTTAGAATGATGGTTGGCGTGTACATGCCAAAAATCATACACCGAAGTCGCGCCCTGTGGGAACAGCAGTGCAATGAGCGGGATTCCATGAGTAAGGCCAACATCAACACCACAACCAAAATCAGGAAACACCATGAAACGCCAGGAGGATTGAAGCGCCAGCCCGTCTCCTATACGATACCAAGATATGAAGAAGCAAACCGTTGTTTACCGCTGCTCGAACTGTGGACACACCGAGCCCAAGTGGTTGGGACGTTGCCCCGAGTGTGGTCAGTGGAACACCTTTGTTGAGAACAACGTTGCTACCAGAGTTGCTCAGGCCAGCGCAGGCACCGACGCCTATTCTCTTCCGATCGTTGCAATCGATCCTGCCTCAGGCACACGGCTTCCATCTGGCATTTCCGAGCTCGACAGAGTCCTGGGCGGCGGGTTTATGCGTGGCTCTGCCATTCTCCTTGGCGGCGAACCTGGAATTGGCAAGAGCACGCTTCTTCTACAAGTCTGTGCCGCCTTAAGATCTAAAGGTCGAGTCCTTTATGTTTCGGGCGAAGAGTCGCCTGCTCAGATTCGATTGCGCGCCGATCGTGTCGGAGCAATAAAAGATAATCTCGAAGTTTTCTGTTCGACGGACCTCGATAAAATTATGTCAGTCATGGATTCGACTCGTCCCATCCTCACCGTGATCGACTCAATACAGACCGTGTACACGCCCGAAGCAGGCGCGGTTCCCGGCACTGCTAACCAGATCAAATACAATACGCAGAACCTTACAGAGTGGGCCAAGACGCACGATTCGGTCATCGTTTTTGTGGCGCATGTCACCAAAGACGGGCTCATTGCGGGTCCAAAAGCCGCGGAGCATATCGTCGACGCTGTGCTCGCGTTTGAACAGGCGGAAGGTGACTTGCGTTCTTTGCGTGCCACAAAGAATCGATTCGGCTCTACCGACGAGCTTGGGCTTTTTCGCATGGACGAAGAGGGCTTGCACGAAATCGTCGATCCGTCTGGCGTACTTCTTGTAAAACGAGATGGCGAGATTCCACCCGGAATCGCTGTGGCCATCGTCTACGAAGGGTCGAGGATTCTACTCGTGGAGATTCAGGCGCTGACTGTACCAGCCAAGGCGGGCATTACAAGGGTCTATTCGGATCGGATCGATGCTTCCAGAGTGGCGCGCATTGCGGCAGTCATGGAAAAACAGACCGGCCTCAGGTTTTCTGACCAGGATATCTATATAAACGTTGCGGGTGGAGTGAGGATTTCCGAAACTGGGATCGATCTTGCACTGGCGGCGGCGCTCTACTCTGCGAGGACAGGGCAGGCCTTGCCTTCAGGCGCAGCCATGGCTGGCGAGCTTTCGCTTGCAGGAGAAATCCGGCCAGTGCGGCAGATGGCCAAACGCGCGCGCACGGCGCAAGCACTCGGGTTTTTGCAGGTCTTTGGGCCGAGAGAAGGGCTCGCACGAGAGGCGGCTTCAAAGGAAGCGCCTGCAAGAAAAGGTTCCACAAAAGATTCTTTTCAAAAAGAAGGGCAACTTGCGGATTGGCGCGCCGTGGACTCTCTCAAAGCAGCTATCCGCGCGCTCATGGGCCTCATGGGCGCGGAAAAGGCCGGAACCCTTAGCACCCTTAGCATGAGAACGCAGTCACGTGAGGTTACATGAGATACATCCATAACGACAGGCAGTCCACCGGTTTTGTGCTGCCACTTTTGGCTTTGCGCACTCAAGATAAGCCTTGCGGCGAATTCCCTGATCTCGAAAAACTCGCAGTATTGGCCAAGAAGTGGGGCATGAATCTCATTCAGATTTTGCCCGTCAACGATTCCGGTTGGCAGGCCTCACCCTACAGTGCCTTGAGTTCGATTGCGCTCAATCCTATTTATCTGTCAATAAAAGATTTACCTGAATTTGAACAGCTTTCTCCTGCACTGTGTGGCTCGCTTACCCAGATGAATGCGCAATTAGCTTTGCACAAGCGAGTGCCCTATGGCGAAGTTCTTGACGCCAAGCTCAAGATTCTGTCGCAGGCATGGGAAGAGATTTCGTCGCCATCGTTTTCTAATCGTACAGGAGTCTTGTCGGTTCTGGAAGGTTGGGTTAAGGAAAACGAATGGGTTCGTCCCTACGGTTGCTTCCTGGAATTGAAAAAGCGCTTTGGAGGGCTTCCCTGGTGGAATTGGCCCGAGTACGCCACGGTGAGGCAAGACGATATCGAGACGCTTCTGTCAGATTCAAGCTTTGCCAAACAGGTTGACTTCTGGGCTTGGGTGCAAATGCGTGCATACTGGCAATTCGAGAACGCATGCACTCTCGTACACGCTATGGGTATCGACCT
>JBDKTP010000121.1:0-1940 GCA_039680115.1 Rectinema sp. | reverse complement strand
TCACAGGTAACCGAAGGAGTAACCAATGCCTGAAAATAACAAAACTAAAATAGAATCAGCCCCAGAACAGACACAAAGTTCTTTGGGGTCAGAAAATACTAAACCGGTAGCTGCTGCTCCAATGGGTAGAGGTGGCGGCTTTGGCGGTGGTAGAGGTGGCGGCGGCGGAAGGGCGTTCATGGGGCCAGGAGAGAAGGCTAAGAATTCCGCCCAAACGCTAAAACGCCTGTGGAGATATCTGGACCGCCATAAGATCAAGCTCATAATCGTTTTTCTCTCAGTCTTAATGAGTTCGGTCATGATGCTTTCCGGGCCTTTCTTTATCGGTAAAGCAGTCGACATAATGGCTGCTGGTAAAGGGAAAGTCGACTTGGCCAAACTATGGAATCTGGTTCTTACCCTCGTCGGCGTCTATCTTGCTGGAACCTTCTTTTCATGGTTGCAGATATTCGTCATGGCGCGTATAGCGCAGGACACAGTGCGCGATATTAGAAAAGAACTGTTCGCCAAGCTCCAAACACTTTCTCTGCGCTATTTTGATGCGCGGCCACATGGTGAAATCATGAGCCGCCTGACAAACGATGTAGAAACCATCAATATGACTCTTAACACGAGCGTTACGCAGCTCTTTTCCAGTACGGTGACATTACTAGGCTCCCTTGTGATGATGCTCACGTTGAGCCCAATCCTGACGCTTCTTGCTTTGATAATCATTCCCTTAGGCTTGCTTGTTACAACGAGGATATCCAAACGCACCAGGCAGGCTTTTACTGCACAGCAGACCGAACTGGGCCGCTTAAATGGCTATATTGAGGAAGGTGTTTCTGGACAACACGTCGTAAAGGCCTTTGGTCGGGAAAAAGCCGAAATTGCCGAATTCGACGACATAAATGTCAGGCTTAAGGTTGCGGGCACCAGTGCTCAGATATACTCTGGTACAATTCCACCACTCATGAACTTTATCAACAATTTCAGCTACCTCGTTGTCGCAGCAGCAGGTGGCGCCTTGGCCATAGCCGGACAATTTACCGTGGGTGTTGTTGCCGCCTTCTTGAGCTATTCCAAACAGTTTGCACGGCCAATAAACGAAATAGCCAACCAGTACAACCTTATTCAGGCAGCAATTGCAGGCGCAGAGCGTGTGTTCGAAGTCTTGGACGAGCAGCCTGAGATTGTGGATGCACCCGATTCTATCGAACTCAAAGAAATAAAGGGCGACGTAGAGTTCCGTCACGTGTATTTCTCTTACAAAGAAGGGGAACCTGTCTTAAAGGATATCAACCTGCACGCTTTGCCTGGCCAAACCATTGCGCTGGTTGGACCTACCGGTGCGGGGAAAACAACAATAGTGAACTTGCTCACTCGATTCTACGATATAGATTCGGGTGAAATCCTTATCGACGGACACAATATTCAGACGATAAAGAAGGACAATCTGAGACGCTCTTTAGGCATTGTTTTGCAGGATACCTACCTCTTTAACGGTACTGTCAGAGAAAACATTCGCTATGGCCGATTGGAAGCTACAGACGAAGAAGTAGAGGCGGCAGCGCGGGCCTGTGAAGCGGATGACTTTATACGGCACCTGCCCAACGGCTACGATACAGTGCTGGGCGAAGATGGTGGCTCCTTGAGCCAGGGACAACGGCAGATTCTCGCCATCGCCCGCGTCGTACTTGCCAATCCTTCGATCCTCATTTTGGATGAAGCGACAAGCTCGGTGGATACCAGAACCGAGGTCAATATTCAGAAGGCCATGCTTGCCCTAATGGAAGGGCGCACGAGCTTTGTAATCGCCCACCGACTTTCTACAATTCGCGGTGCCGACAACATTCTTGTTATCGATCATGGCGAGATTGTCGAGCAAGGTACCCACGCGGAATTGCTCAAGAAGAATTGCGCTTATGCGGCGCTCTCCAATGCGCAGCTGCGTCGGGAAG
>JBDKTP010000120.1:0-3718 GCA_039680115.1 Rectinema sp. | reverse complement strand
GAAAGCCGTGCGCTGCCTTTGTTGACGTGGACCACGGCGGGCCGCGGGTTACGGTTGTAGTTGGAAGCCATGGAATGGTGGTACGCCCCTGTTGCGAAAACGGCTAGGATGTCGCCAGGATGAGGCGAGGGCAGCTCGATGTCCTTAATGAGGATGTCGCCGGATTCGCAGCACTTGCCCGCGATGGTCACACGCTGGTCTGGCACGGCAGCGGCCCGGCCGGCGACCACCGCGTGGTATCGGGCGCCGTACAGCGCCGGCCTGATGTTGTCGGTCATGCCGCCGTCCACGCCCACGTAGGTGCGCACGCCGGGGATCTCCTTGACGGCGCCGACGGTGTAGAGGGTGACGCCGGCCGGGCCAACGATCCAACGGCCGGGTTCTATGGTCACGCGCGGCAACGGAACGCCTTTCCCCTCAAGCTCGGTTCGAATGAGCTGCATCATTGGTGTCAGAAAATAGGAAAGCCCGGGCTCCTTGTCGCTGGACACATACTCGATTCCAAAGCCGCCACCCATGTTCAATTCTTGAACATTAGCACCGTATTCAGTAGAGAAGTTCTCGACCAAACCCAAGACTACCTTGAGCGCGGCAAGGTGCGCAAAATTGTCCAACAGTTGCGAACCCACATGGAAATGGAACCCGAGGAATTCCAGGTGCGGCGCGGCAAGAACAGCGTCTATATAGCTTTTGTACACCTCAGGATTGAGCGGGATACCAAATTTTGAGTCAAGACTCCCGGTCGAAATAAACCGGTGCGTGTGGCTGTCAACCCCTGGAGTAACCCGATAGAGTACCCTGATTTTCTTGTTGTAGCTTGCACCAAGCCTTTCAAGCTGCTCCACATCGTAAAGATTGTCGAGAATGATCCTCCCCACCCCGCTACGGACCGCAAAATCCATCTCGTCTACAGTCTTTGCATTGCCATGGAAAACTATTGCCTCTGGATTGAAGCCAGCCTTGAGCGCGGCAAAAAGCTCCCCTCCGGACACCACGTCCAAACCAAGCCCTTCGGACTGTATAAGCCTACACATATCGAGCGTCTGGAAGGCCTTACTTGCGTACACTGCCTGTGTCCCCGGATAAACATTCAGAAACTCCGATCGAATTTGCTCACATCTGTCTTTAATTATTGATTCAGAAACGACATACAAAGGGGTGCCGTATTCCTTCGCAAGTTCCACCAAATCGGCACCGTCAAAGAAAAGCCTGTCGCCCTTTGTTTCAAAATATTCCATTGCAGTACGCCCCCATTTTCACTCAAGCATCCTAAGTAAATCATATGCACGCAGGTTCGAGCGCTTCCAGGCGCCCCTCATCTGTGCAGAGTTCGTACTGTATACCGAACGGAAGCACAAGATTAGGCGCGCAATGCCCTGCCTGCAGTCCAACAAGTGTGGGTTTTCTACTCGGCGCAACAATATCCCGGAAAACCTCGCCAAGTTCGAGTGATGGCTTACCCTCCGGCGCCACACAGCGCGTCCACATCCCCAAAACGATGCCCGCACACTCGTCTAACTTGCCAGCCAATTTGAGCTGATTCAACATTCGGTCTACGCGGTACGGGGCCTCGTCCACATCCTCAAGAAAAAGAATTTTGCCACGTGTATCGATCTCCCAAGGTGTACCCAGGCCACTTGCAAGAAGGGAAAGATTGCCACCGACAAGCTCGCCACGTGCACGCCCTGGCACAAGCGTGTCGAGCATCCTACTGTCGTCTGGATTGCCAATTGCTCCGAGCGGGTCTGTCGAAAAAATCGCCCGGCGCAGAGAAGTTTCGGTCCAGTTGTCCATTTCGGGGATCATGTCAGACGAAGGCATAGGCCCATGAAAAGTTACCAAATGGCAGACTTGAGACAATGCCACATGGAGTGCTGTTATGTCACTATACCCCAAAAGAATCTTAGGATTGCGACAAATGACTCCAAAATCGAGCCGTGCCAGGATACGCTGCGCACCGTATCCGCCTTTGAGACAGATCACCGCCTTAGTCTCCGTATCCGCAAAGGCCTCTGTGAACTCCTGTGCGCGCGTTGCGTCGTCGCCCGCAAGGTAGCCATACCGGTCCGCGGCGTGTGTCGATACTTTAGTTCGAAGCCCTAACTTTTCCACCGCCAACTTCGCAGTTTCGAGTCTCTGGGTATCCGCTATCGGACCGGAAGGCGCCACAAGACTAACGAGGTCTCCCTTTTTTAGGTGGACTGGCTTTGTCTTTGTCATGTTGCTTTCTTCTTCTCTAGTTCTTTAGGTCATTTGGCTAACCATATGTCTTCGCTTGGTTGCACCAGGATCAAACTGGGTCGATCAAACCAGGTCGTAACCGAGCAACGAAGTAATAATCCCAACATTCGTTTGCACACCAACAGTAAGGCAATCTTCGTTCAGCATAAAGTTCCTGGAGTGCAGGGGCGCATTCTCTCGTCCCTCGAACCCGCAACCAAGGTGATAGAAAGCGCCCGGTGTCTTCAGGAGAAAGAAAGCAAAATCTTCCACACCCAGGCTGGGCTTTTCTTTCCAGTGAATGGCATTCTCGCCCAAGATCTTCTGCGCAATGCCGGCAATTCTGTCTACCACGGAATTGTGATTGATAAGAGCAGTGTAGCCTGGGACAATGTCTACCTCTCCACTGCCGCCGAAAGCCTTTGGAAGTTCCGTCACTATCCGCCGAACCGCTTCGCCCACCACGCTGCGCACCTCGGGGCTTGTAGTACGGATTGTTCCTGTCATCTCAACCTCGTCCGCGATGATGTTGTTTGCACTTCCGCCCTTAATGGTTCCTATCGTCACCACAGCCTCATCGAGCGGCGAGACGATGCGCGATACCACCGTATGCAATGCGTCTACCACCTTTGCTGCGATCATCACCGCATCGACGCTGGCTTCCGGGTATGCAGCATGTCCTCCTCTTCCATGGACAACCACACGAAGATAATCCGAAGCGCCATTGAGTGCACCATGCTTCAACTCTATCGATCCTGACGGTACGTAGGGCATCACGTGCAAACCCACGACTGCGTCCACATGAGGATTCTCAAGACATCCGCGCTCAATCATCTTCTCGGCTCCGCCAGAGGTTTCCTCTGCAGGTTGGAAGAAAAACTTAACCGCACCTGCCAACTCATCCCTGTGTCGGGCAAAGTATTTGGCCGTACCAAGCGCGGTTGTCATGTGAGCATCATGCCCACAGGCATGCATATAGCCCTTGTGCTTTGAGGCAAAGGGCAAACCTTCTGGTTCCTGCACCGGCAGCGCGTCCATATCGGCGCGCAAAGCCACGACCTTGCACGGCTCTGCATCACAGGCCTTTGCCCCCTGCACGAGAGCCACAATTGCCGTGCCTTGCCGCTCGTAGGGAATGCCCAAATTCTCAAGCGTCTTACACAGGAGGTCAGCTGTTTCAAACTCCTGATTGCCAGGTTCGGGTATCTCGTGCAAGGCTCTCCTGGTATCCACAAGCCACGACGCCATATCTTGGGCTTCTGCCTTTATGTTTTGAATCGAAAGAACGCCTTTCGCGTATTGTTCCTCTCTTGCTGTTTTCACTCCATCCGCCTTGCCAGATACCTTATCTTTTCTGGAATCCTCTTCGCCTTTCTTCATTTCTGCTCACTCACTTAAAAACCTCGCACTTAAACTTCGATTCGCTTGACTATTCGCTCGACTAAGCCTCTGGCTCAGGAAAGTCGTCTTAAGCCTGTAGCCTTTGCAAAGTCGAGCC
>JBDKTP010000119.1:0-3894 GCA_039680115.1 Rectinema sp. | reverse complement strand
AGTGCGATCAGCACTACGGACACCACGGTCGACAACGTAAGCGCGCTGCTCACGAAACGCGCATTGTCCTGGTGGTACACGGGGATGACGAAAGGTGGCGGAAGTGCAAAAAGCAGAATTGCCGCCTTTTGGTACAGGTTTGGGAAGCCGAGCGCCGGGATTATGATGTAGGCGACGACAACCCCGATGGCCATTGAGAGGACCGTACGCGCGCCCACGACCTTAAGGATCGCGCGGTCGAACACGAAGCCACCGCCGAGGGAAGCACCGATAACGATGCAGACGAGCGGCGTGGTGAGCCCGCCCACCATGTCGAACAAGGCGCCCGCAAACGAGCTCTGAACAGCGATGAAGTCCGCGGCTGCAGGCGCTGCTGCCGAGAGGACAATGCCGAGGCCAATCGCCCAGAGTACTTCTGAGCGGAGAATGTCGCGCCACGGAAAGGCCGCGGATGTGCGCTGCCCCTGATGAGCCTGATGAGCGCCGGTCTTGGCGGGCTCGTCCTGCGCTGTACCCGCTCCTGAGCGTGGGCTCATCTGCACCATACTCATCTGCGCCATCAACACAGTGAAGACAAAAACAACCTGCCCCATGTCGAGGGCCGCAAAACTCGCCAGGTGTTCACTCCCATGGTAACCTGCAAAGAGCGCGTATCCGAGCATGCCAGCCTCAAAGCCCTGAAAGAGAAAGCGCGTCTCAGGGCGAGGCGTGTGCGCAGTGCGACTAAAAAGCGCTCCCAACACTCCCATAAGGGCACAGGCAGCAAAGACGCTCGCCGCAAGCAGCACGTTGCGGCCGTCTGGCCTTAGCTGTAGAAATGCCCGGAAAAGCAGAAGCGGCAGTGTGAGATTCGTGATGAGCGCCTTGAGTCCAGCCACCGCGCGTTCCCCGATCCAGCCTTTAGAAGCGAGAACATAGCCAGCCACCATGAGAATTGCGATAGCCGCGAGAGAACCAAGCGATTGTTCCATAATTAATGCCGTGTCCTTTCTAGCCTCAGACCGAAACGGGCGGAACGCCCTTCTTTAGCCTGATGTTGCCGTAGCATGATGTCGCCGTCCACACCGGTCTTGTTGCTCTTGTTGCCTTGTACACGTTTACATCGGCTAAGATCATTCTGTGTTTGGACTTTTCATTCTGTCAAGAGCGAAACAGGCTAAGAATTACATCGATTTTCTTTCAAAGGCGACGCTGTGGCATGTGGTGCAGACTAGGAGCGTAGTACCGTGGCAGTCTGTATGCACCGTGTATGGCAACCTGCGTCGAACCAACATGGACTTGACACCTTGGCAGGGTACGTGTTGACACATAAGGCCGACAATTCTATATTCTCCTGCCGATTACTACCTGCCCGTCATGACAGGCAAACCCTACGTTTCAGCCTGAGCCCACATCAACTATTCTTGTAAGGTATTCTTGTAAGGCTCATCAAAAAGGACCACTTTATGGAAACACTCGAGATAATCGAAAAACGTCATAGTACGCGTTCGTATCGCCCAGAACAGGTAGGGGCGGAAGTACTGGAAAAAGTGCTTCAGGCTGGATTGAGATCCCCTTACGCTGGGCCTTTCCTAGTCTCAGTTGTGCAGAAACCCGAGCTACTAAAAGAGATAGCCGATGCCGCGCTTGAGGGAATGAAGAATTCCCCTATAGAGTTCATGCGGCAGCAGGCTGTAACTCCAGGATACAATCCCCTTTACGGTGCTCCGACTCTTATTCTTTTTACTGCACCTGCAGACGCTCTAAACGGTGCGGCTAACTGCGCGCTTGCTGCTGAGAATATGATCCTTGCCGCAACTGACCTCGGCCTTGGTACCTGCTATATGGGCTCCCCGTCTTCTGCCCTCAATGGTCCGCGCGGGAAAGAGCTCGCAAAAGCCATAGGAATTCCGGAAGGCTATGTCTTCCGATCTTCGGTGGCTCTCGGCTACCCAGGTTCAGACCCGGCGTACAAGCCACCTCGCAGGGAAGGTGGCCGCATCGAGTACGTGCGCTAGGTCCAGGACGTGCGGAGCCCAGTCCGCAAAGGGTTTTAGTAAGACGCTCAACCAACCTGCATAGACAGGAAAACCTGGATGCCCATCTGCTTGATCTGATCCTGGATTGCTTCGATCTCGTCGATATGGGCGTCCTCGTCTTTTAAAATCGTCTCGAGAATTTCACGGGTGGCATAGTCCCGAGCGTCACCACACAGAGCGATAGCATCGTTGTAACTCTTGATTGCATCGACCTCGGCCGCATGGTCGTTGTCGTAAATCGCAGCAACATCCCCGCCAATGTGCATTGGATTGTACTTGCTGACAATCGGTCTTCCCTCAAGGAACAGAATGCGGTCGATCAACTTCTCTGCATGCTTCATCTCGTCGATAGCCCGTTTTTCGATTGCCTTGTGGAGCTTGGTATAGCCCCAATTATCGCACTCTGAAGAATGAACCATATACTGGTTGACTGCGGTCAATTCATCTGCCAAAAGAGAATTGAGTACCTCGATCACTCTCGGATCACCTTTCATCGTCATTTACCTCCACAAGTGCTGTTCTGAACCTTCGAATCGATGAGCGATTCGGAATCTTCTAAAAATATACTACAAAACTCAGTAAAGCGTGTACATACTATGAGTTTTGGCCTCTAGACCTCTATGCCCGGATACCGCTTAGTATTTTGCCATCCGGTTGTTCCCCCTCTCCTTTTCCCAGGCTTATTGTAGAACGAGGGCTTTCTGCAATAAGCTTGTGCTTATACCAGACTTCCGGGAAGCTTCCAGTATGTAGCCTGGAGAAGGTTAAGCCTCGGGAAAGTTGTAGAAAGCATCCCTAAAGCATCCCATTTATAAGCGAAGGCGAGACATACGAGATTCCATGAATGTACGAGATACCATGAATAACACGCAAAACGATACAAACAAACCTGGAGACACCATAGAAAGTAGTGGGGAAATGACTCCTGCGCAAGTACAAATACGCGGTTTGAGTTCTGCCGAAGCGGCTTCACGGCTAAAAGAATACGGTCCAAACCGCATCCAGGAAAAGAAAAAGAGCCCTCTACTGGCCTTTTTGAAAAAGTTCTGGGGGCCAATGCCCTGGCTTATCGAATTGTCTATGTTTCTTGCATTTTTCCTGGGACACCTCACCGAAGCAGTCATCATTCTCGTTCTGCTCTGCGTGAATGCCGTAATCGGATTTCTTAATCAGCAGAGTTCCAGTAAAGCCCTTGAAGCCCTAAAAAACCGCCTCGCTCTGAAAGCTCGGGTCGTGCGGGATGGGGTTTGGCAAGATATAGACGCCGCGCTTCTTGTGCCTGGAGACATTATCTTCATAAAACTAGGCGATATAATCCCCGCCGATGCAAAAGTGCTTTCTGGTAGTCTCTCTGTGGATGAGTCCGCTCTCACCGGCGAGTCGCTCCCTGTGGATCGAAAAGAAGGCGACGAAATCCACTCGAGCTCAGTGGCACGCCGCGGCCAGGCGATTTGCCTTGTAATGAGTACGGGAGCGAACACTTTTTTTGGCAAAACGGCAAACCTCGTCGAAAAAGCACACCCTGTGTCCCACCAGGAACAGGTCATGCTCGACATTGTGCGATACACGATGTACTTTGGCGTCGCAGCTTCTGTGTTTGTCGCCGTTTATGCGCTTGCACTCCATATATCTTTCCTGGTTACACTCACCTTTGTTGTGACATTCCTTATAGGTGCAGTACCTGTAGCGCTTCCCGCCGTCCTAACTATTGTTCAGGCTACGGCAAGCTCGGAGATGGCGGAGCATGGCGCCCTTGTTACGCGCCTCGATGCCGTGGAGGACGCGGCGTCGATCAGCGTCATTTGCTTCGATAAGACCGGCACCATCACCCAGAACAAACTCAGCGTCGTGGAAGTGGACCCTGCACCGGGATTTT
>JBDKTP010000118.1:0-3908 GCA_039680115.1 Rectinema sp. | reverse complement strand
CCTGCCGCCTTCCTTCAAACGAAAATCGACGGTACAATCCTTGCCGGTATGGCTTCGATGCTTCATATAGAGCCCACAATGGAACTTTCCTTCCCTCTCCGCCCCGATCTTGCAAAGACACACTTCCTGCTTAGTTTTGGCCTGGGAGTGTCCTACTGATGTCGGGAAAACATAGCGCCAGCGTGCCTGCTTTGGGCCGTATTGAGCCCGCGATTGTGCAAGAACTACAGGAAGCGATTCAGTCGGCAGGCGGAAACGAAGTTTTTGCCGTGGGGCACCTCAATCCGCAAGGAAAGCTCGACGCTCTCGACGTAGTGGCACGCGGCACCTCTACTGCCGTCCCTGCAATAGAGTCGTATTTCGAGAAAGGTTCCGTCATCCTGCACAACCACCCTTCTGGCCATCTTTTTCCTTCTGACGCCGACGTCGCCATAGCGGCAGAAGCTGGAAGCTATGGTGTCGGAAGCTACATTATTAACAATGACGTCAGCTCCGTGTTCATCGTGGCAGAACCGTTCCGCAAGCCCGAGCTCAAAATGCTCGATGAAGAAGGCTTAGCGGGCGTCCTTGAAGAAGGTGGCAAGCTTTCCCAAAAGATGCCTGCCTTCGAACCACGCTCGTCGCAAGTGGCCATGACGCGCGATGTAAGCTCGGTCTTCAACGAGGGAGGCATCCTCGCAGCCGAGGCGGGCACCGGCGTCGGCAAATCCTTTGCATACCTCGTTCCAGCCCTGGCGTGGGCGCTCGGCAACGACCAAAAAGTGATTATTTCCACCGCGACCATCAACCTTCAGGACCAACTCTTTAACAAGGACCTCCCCTTGGTCTCCTCGATCTACAAGAAGAAAGCCAAAGCGGTGCTCGTAAAAGGCCGTGGCAATTACCTTTGCAAACGCCGACTTGTGGAACTCCTCGAAGAAGAGGGCCTTTTTTTGGAGGACGACAACCCCTTAAAGAAAATCGCCGCCTGGGACGCAGCCGGCGGAAACGGCGACCGCGCAGAATTGCCCTTTCATGTCGACGACACTGTGTGGAACTCAGTCGCCTCAGAGTCCGACAACTGTCTATCGCTTCGCTGTCCCTATAGAGATAAATGCCACGTCATAAAAGTGCGCAAGGAATCAGCTGACGCACAGGTCATCGTCGTGAACCACCACCTGCTCTTTGCCGACCTCGCTGCGCGCAGACACGCTTCCAGTACCGAACAGACCTCGATTTTGCCCGCTTACGACGCTCTTGTGCTCGACGAAGCCCATTCCATCGAAGCAAGTGCCACAAGCCTTTTTACGGAGTCCTTTTCGCGCTTTACACTTGGCCATAAACTTGCCCGACTTTCGCGTAAAAGACGAAATCGCGAATATGGTACGCTGCGACGCCTCGAACTCTTCCCCGAGATCGACGGCAAAAGCATAAAAGCGGTGCAAGACCTCATTGCGGATTGCAACAAGTGCTTTTCGAACTTGGAAGCCAGCGCGAGTGGACTTCTCAAAGACGAAACCAGCCTCTGGATCAAGACAAAAACCGACGAGTTGGACCAGGCGCTCTTGAGTCTGCTTGGCGAGCTCGAGCGCAATCTCCTTTCGATTACAGAAAAACTCTCTTCTGAACTTGCAAAACTGCCTGAAAGCCGCGCCCAGGACGAGAGCGTCCTTGCAACAAACCTCGCGTTGCGCAGCGTCAACGAACTTGCGGACACAGTCGCTCAATTCAAAGACTTTGAAAATCACAAAGAGACCATTTTCTGGATCGAAAAGAAGAAAACAAGCCAGAAAGAGATTTTTGTGATCTTTAACGAGACTCCTTTGAGCGTTGCTGACCTGCTGGGCACAAGTCTTTTTCAAAAGGTGAGAACCGTGGTCTGTACCTCCGCTACCCTTACCGTGGGCGAGTCGTTCGACTTTTGGATGAAGCCCATTGGCATCGACCGGCACAGAGACGACCTTACGACGCGCATCTATCCATCGCCCTTTCCTTTTGCCACAAACGCGTTGCTCGCCATAGACAAGGCTGCCCCAAGCCCACAGGGCAACAAAGATCGCTTCAGGAAATATGTCTGTGATGCCGTGATCGACTTGCTCAAAGCCTCCCGAGGCCGGGCGCTTGTGCTGTTTACAAGCTATGAGCTCCTTTCTGCCTCGTTCCAGGCAGCAGAACCTGTGATGGAATCGATGGGCATTACTTGCCTGCGCCAGGGTATGGATGAACGTTCGCGTCTACTTACCGTGTTCAAGAACGATATCTCGAGCGTGCTCTTCGCCACCGATTCGTTTTGGGAGGGCATCGATGCACCTGGGGAGACACTTTCCATGGTGGTAATGTCCAAATTACCATTCAGGGTACCGAGCGATCCTGTACAAGAGGCGAGGTCACAGGCCATTGACGCTGCGGGAGGCAACGCCTTTATGGAAATAAGCGTTCCAGAAGCGATTATCAAGTTCAAACAAGGCTTCGGGCGGCTTATCAGGCACTCGTTCGATCGTGGCGCCGTGGTCGTGCTGGATTCGCGCCTAGTGACTGCACGTTACGGACAACTCTTTGTTGCGAGCCTGCCGCACTGCAAGCTCCTGGTAGAGGATCTGCCAGCTATCGCCAAAGGCGTGGAGGGTTTCTTGGATGAATGAACCTACAGCGATGAATGAACCTACAGCAAAATATGAATTCGCCGGGGTTTTCCCTATGGAGAACAAGATCCAGTCATACGACTGGGGCAGCAAAGATGGGCTTACACGCTATGCCGGGATAAAAACGCCTAAGGATAAGCCTGCCGCTGAATACTGGATGGGCGCCCACCCTCTAGCCCCGTCGCTCATCATAACAACGGACGGACAGAGAATTCCCTTAGACGAGTTTATTCGCGCTTACCCGGTCGCAGCACTTGGCCAGGATATTTCGCAACGCTTTGGCGAGTTGCCCTTTCTTTTTAAGGCGCTCTCCGCCGCAAAACCGCTCTCCATTCAGATTCATCCTTCTAAAGAAAAAGCGAGAACAGGTTTCGAGGAAGAAAACGCACGAGGGATACCGCGCGATTCGCCCGAAAGAAACTACAAAGACCCAAACCACAAACCGGAATTGGCCGTTGCCCTGTCAGAATTCTGGGCACTTTGCGGATTCAGGCCCGCGTGTGAAACCCGTGCCCTCTTGGGATCTTCACTTTGTGCCTTACTAGACTTTCCTTTTGAAGCCAGTGGCGAAGCAGGAAGCAGTACATGTAACGATGAACAAACGGCGGACCTTTACGTGCCACTGCTTCGAAGACTCCTCACGCTTCCTGTGGACATGCGTGCCGACCTTGAGACTTTGGCATTAAAAAGAGCTAACTATATATTAGAAAATGGAATAGTCAGTTTTGACAACAGCAGGGCAGCTAAACGGGGACTAGGCGTATCGGCTCAGGGTGCGCACGAAGCTGCAAAAGCGGTGCTCCGCTGTTTTCGCGAATACCCCAGAGATCCAGGCGCGCTTGCACCCTTCTTTCTTTCCCTTTTGCACTTGATGCCGGGACAAGGGCTCTACATTCCTGCAGGCGTACTCCACTCGTATCTCAAAGGTACCATCATCGAGCTTATGGCCGCCTCGGACAACGTCATCCGGGGTGGAATGACTTCCAAAAAGATCGACATCGACCAGATTTTCAATGTGCTTGAGCCCGGGGCGAAGCCGGTCTTGGTATCGCCTGAGAGCCTCAGTGCCATGCCGGATATGGAGGAAAACACCGGAGAGACCAGGAATTCCGGCTTTTGGCCGGTACCTGCCCAAGAATTCGCCTTAACAAGGATCGAAATCGGCGGCAAAACAAGCAAGACCAAGGCGAGCGGCAATCCTGGCACGATAAATCTGGAATTACCCGGACCCAAAATTCTTTTTTGCACGAGAGGAGAAGGGCATCTTCATGCCCAGAGTGAAGATGA
>JBDKTP010000117.1:0-4610 GCA_039680115.1 Rectinema sp. | reverse complement strand
CTGGACCGCTGCGATGGTATCTACACAACGACCGTCGACCTTGATGGCGAGCACAGTGAGCTCGATCTTGCGGGCGCATATGCTGCCACCAGGACCACGTCGCAGGAGCACCCGACTACAATTCATCACTATGCGCCGTTTACAAAAAGCACGACCGGGTTTAAGTCGGCGCTCAAAGACGATTCGAGGCTGATATTCCGCGGACTTATTCATGTGCACCCTGAAGCCTACAGGACGGACGCATATCTTTCCAGCCGTAACCTGCTGTTGGACGATGGCGCCCGCGCCGAAAGCCTGCCTCAGCTCAAAATCGAGAACAACGATGTGGTCTGCAGCCACGGCGCAACGACTGGTGGAGTAAGCGAAGGCGAGCTTTTCTATTTGGAAAGCCGCGGTCTTGCCGAAATCGAGGCAAAAAACCTGCTCGTCCAAGGGCACATGCACACGGTACTTTCGCGCTTACCGGAAAAGCTGGAAAACGAAGCGGAAGCCGATTTTTCGCGCCTGCTTGGCATCGCGGAAAGGTCTGCCGATATCTTGGGTTCTGGCGACACGGTAACGCGCGACACGGAAAATCCTGATGCCGCGAAAAACGACGGCGACACGAACGCTCATGAAAACAACGGGAGCGCAACCCTATGAGCAGCGCGCTGAAAAACTTCTTCCTTCCCGATGATGGTTCCGAGGAAACGCTGGAAGCGAATTCTCGTTGTGCTCAAGAGCTTAAACGCCAGTTTCCTCTTTTTGACGAACAACCAGATATCATCTATCTGGACAATGCCGCAACCACGCAAAAGCCGCTCGCCGTGCTGGATGCGGAACGGGACTTCTATCTCAAGTCTTGCGCCAACGTGCATCGCGCCATCCACACACTCGGCGAAGAAGCGACGGCGCGTTATGAAGACGCGCGCAAGACGCTGGCACGCTTCATTGGCGCGACTCCAACAGAGACTGTGTTTACCCGCGGCACCACCGAATCGATCAATCTCGTAGCACGAACCTTCGGAGAGACGCTCAAAGCAGGGGACGAGATCATCTTGTCGGTCATGGAACACCACGCCAACATAGTGCCCTGGCAACAACTCGCCGAACGCAGTGGCGTTGTGCTCAAGTTCATACCTGTTACGGATGCGGGTGAGCTCGATATTGAGGCTTATTATAAGCTTTTGGGGCCAAGAACGCGGCTTGTGGCAGTGACTATGATTTCGAACGTTCTTGGGACGATCAACCCGGTGGACGCGATTATAAAGGCGGCGCATGAGCTTTCTGTGCCGGTTTTGTTGGATGCAGCGCAGGCTGCGCCTTCCATGCCGCTCGACGTAAAGGCGCTGGATGCTGACTTTCTTGCTTTTTCCGGGCACAAGATGTATGGTCCGTTCGGCATTGGGGTGCTCTATGGTAAAGAGCGCCTTTTGGAGGCCATGCCAGCTTTTATGGGCGGCGGCGATATGATATCGGAAGTGCGGCTCGATGGCTTTTCTGTGAATGAGTTGCCCTACAAGTTTGAGGCGGGAACGCCGCCAATTGCTCAAGCTGTCGGCCTTGCAGCGGCCGTGGATTGGCTTATCGGGCCTTCAAGCGGCACTGCCACGGGCGGTTCGGCAGGCACTTTGGTGGGCGGTCCGGCAGGCACTTTGGTGGGCGGTTCGGCGCACGAAGACCGCACAAATAGAGACCTTGCAGGCATTGGCCTTGAAGCACTGGGCCAATATGAAGGCGCGCTCGCTCGACGTTTTCTTGCCCAAGTCGAGCAAATCCCCGGCGTACAGGTGCTTGGGCATGCCAAGAACCGCGCGGGCATCGTGGCCTTCACCCTGGAAGGCGTCCATGCACACGATCTTGCCGCATACCTGGACAAGCACACCGTGGCGGTCCGCGCGGGCCATCACTGCGCCCATCCGCTCGCGCGCCGATTCGGCGTGATCTCCTCTGCCCGTGCGAGTTTCGGTGTTTACAACACCATCCGCGATGTGGATGAGGCTGCCAAGGCGCTTTCGCGTGCCAGGGAAATGCTGTAAGGGGAATGTGCCATAAGGAAATGCTTCTATTGTGGGATTTTGGGGATCGCAGAGTTCGCAGGGATCGCAGAGTTCGCAGGGATTGCGAGGATTACGGGGATTATGGGCACGGCGCTAAACACGCCGATAGCGCTGAGCGATGAGCGGTGATGGTGAAAAGGAAGAATGACAACGTATGAACGACGAAAATAGTGATAAGACTCGACACGATATCACGCAAAACGAGCAAAACGATGAGTTCTCCGACCTCTACGAGGAGATCATTCACGACCATTATAAGAAACCCAAATACCGCCAGGTTCTGGATGGCAAACCCTTTGTGGAAAACCCCTCCTGTGGCGACCGCGTACGCGTCTCCATATCGCTTGGGCCAGACGGCAGAATCGCAAGCGCGGCTTTCGATGGTTCAGGCTGCTCAGTCTCCATGAGCTCCGCGGACATCCTGTCAGAGGATCTCATCGGCAAAACCCCAGAGGAAGCGCGCAAACTCATAGAGACCTTCCTGGAAGTGCTCCGCGGCGAGCGCGATGTGGACGCACTGGACGACTTCGGCGATGCGGTGGCGTTTAAGGGTGTGGCACGCTTGCCAGTGCGCGTCAAATGCGCGGCCCTTGCGTGGCGAGCCGCCCTGGCCGAGCTCGAAAAAGTCGATCAAGTATCGTAGAATAGTCCGCGTGGTAAGTAAGCGCACGATAAAAAATGGCTTTATTCTTGGCGCGGCCGGACTGGCGGCGAGCTGGATTTTGGCCAGAAGTCTTTTCTCAGATCCGTACTACGTCGAGTGGCTCACGGTGGCCACCATGGCCATCTATTTCCTTATAGCATGGTTAATTCATCTGCGGAACGATGGCATTATGAAGGCTCGGGTGGAACCTCGTCAGAAAGACCTCCAGACCAGGCAGCAACTTAAGGAGTCTCAAGCCCCTGAAAAGGACCTGCGGTCCCAAACGCCACCTCGAGAACAGTCTCAAGCCCCAAAGGCTTTTCTGCTCGGTGCTGCCTTTCTGGCTCTAGCTTCCTTTGTGCAGTATTTCTGTTTTGGGCTGGGCCGGAGCTTTGGCGGCTAAGACATGGCAGAGGGAAAGGGCTTTGTCCACGCCTCCACCTCGGCCTCGTTGGCCAGCACAAAGTGCTCTGGCAGTGCCTCGACCCAACGCGGCTTATTCTTGGAATAGTCGTGGCATGAAGGATCGTACACAACTGCTTTTCTACCTCGTTCCCTGCGCGGATCCGGCAATGGAATTGCAGACAGCAGCGCGCGCGTGTACGGATGCAGGGGTCGCGAGAAAATCTCCTCGGTCTTTCCAAGCTCGACAATTTTTCCCAAATGGATGACTGCAATTCGATCCGTGATAAAGCGCACTACCGACAAATCGTGCGCAATGAACATGAGCGTCAGCCCCTTTGTTTCCTGCAGCTGCGCAAGCAGATTAAGCACCTGTGCCCGAATTGAAACATCCAACGCCGAAATAGGCTCGTCGGCCACAAGCAGCTCAGGCGACATAACGAGTGCCCGCGCGATCCCTATGCGCTGTCTTTGACCACCTGAAAACTCGTGCGGAAATCGGCTTGCAAACTCCGGCAAAAGACCAACATCCAGAAGTGCCTTCTCCACCTTGGCCTTGCGTTCCTCCTCGGTCTTGAATCCCCCGATACTGTAAAGCCCTTCTGACACGATATAGTCTATCTTGGCGCGTTCGTTGAGCGAGGCCATTGGGTCCTGAAAAATCATCTGGATTTTGTGGATCACTTCCCTGTCCAGTTCTGGCGGAATCCTCCCATTGATCTTTTTACCCTCAAAAAGGATATCGCCTTCGCTCGTCTCGTTGATGCGCACAATCGCTCTGCCAATCGTTGTTTTGCCAGAACCCGACTCGCCTACAAGCCCGAAGGTCTCCCCCCGGTAGATAAAGAAATTTACCTTGTCGACCGCGCGGAAGTAGCCCTTGCGGACTTTAAAATCGACTGAAAGGTCCTTTACTTCGAGGATTTTCTCTTTTGCCATCATGATTTAGTCTCTTCAGGAGCCCCTGCAGAAGTCCCTTCCGGCCCTTGCGTCGCCTCGCCACTTAGCCACGTATTCTGCACCCGCCAGGCATCTTGAAGCTGCCGGATGATCTCTGGCGGCTCGACCTTCGGTGCACGCGGATCCAGAAGCCAGGTCGCAGCCCAGTGTGTAGGACTCACTTCAAAAACAGGCGGCTCATACACAAAATCCACCTTGAGTGCGTAGGGATTGCGCGGTGCAAAGGCATCGCCCTTTATCTCATTGAAGAGGCTGGGCGGGGTGCCGCGTATGGAGAAAAGCGGTTTACCTTTGACGCCCAGCTGCGGCAATGAAGAAAGCAGTGCCCAGGTATACGGGTGCCGCGGATCGTAAAAAACCTCCTCCGCGGTTCCACATTCCACGATCTTGCCCGAATACATCACCGCGACTCTGTCCGCCACGTTTGCCACCACGCCAAGGTCATGCGTTATATAGATCGTAGTAAAGCCGAATTCCGCCTGCAATGAACGAATCAAGTCCAGAATCTGGGCCTGAATAGTCACGTCGAGCGCCGTCGTCGGTTCATCGCAGATTAGGACTTCAGG
>JBDKTP010000116.1:0-34296 GCA_039680115.1 Rectinema sp. | reverse complement strand
ACAAGGCACAGCTTTGCTCTTCTGGAGAAAGCTTCGATCGGGGAAAGGCGCCCAATTGTAAAATCTTTGGGTTTTTCAGGTTTGAAATTCTGTAGACCAATCCCTATGAGTACATCTTCTATAACGTCGACAGGGTGTAAGAAGTCATTTCGATAAGGAGGAGGATTTAATAGAATCTTAGGGACTTGTACGCTTGCGGTGCAACCCATGTGGCAGAGTGCATCCAAGGCGTCTTCGACAGAAATTTCTTTACCCAGCAATTTCGAAATCGCACTGGTCTCAACATCTATTGGTTCCTGGAAATAGCAAGGAAACACAATCGATCGGCCCAGGGGTGTATCGTACGCATACTGCACCTCGACATTTTCTATCGCAAAGCCCATATCGCTAAGATCGCAGGCCATGATCGAGGCAGTAAGCGCCACACTGGGGTAGTCGGTACCTGTCACTTCGATGAAGAGCTCAGAATCGCCAACGAGGACAGCCCCCAGATCTGCCGAGTTGATGATGGGTGGATAGGATAGGACATTGGCTCCATCATCCACCAGAAGCGGATGTACTTTCTCGTTTTGAAGAATTGAGGCGTATGCTATCCCCTTCGGATGTTCTGCAAGAATCTCGTGCAAAGTCATTTTGCGTGTCTCCTGCAAAGGCACAAAGGCCGTCGTGTCCGGATCGACACCTTTATAATGCACGGGCCACTGTATGCTGGACGAGCGATAGATGCCGATAGACACGGACTTGCGCTTGCGACCATAGTTCCATGCAAGCTTTTCTTGCGTTTGGATAAGATCGCGCAAAATGGCGTCGGTTATGGCTGGTCCTTTGGCGATAAAACCCGCAAGATACGGACGCACCGCCTTGACGCCTTCTTCAACCTTTACAGTACGAAGTGCCTTGCTACGAACATCGCGGCTTACGCTGGAAGCCGCACCTTTATGCTTTTCAACGGGAACGACAAAAGGATATTGCGGCACCACACCGGTTCTATGGATCCGAAGCTGCCGCGCGAGGCCTGCGGTGGACCAGAGATCAGGCCGGTTTGTATCATTCAACTCCACTTTTATGGTACGAGTCTCGGGTGAACCGACGCTCGTGTCCCACTCATCCAACTCAGCTTTGGCTGTAGGGAAAATCTTCTCCAGTTTTTCAGCGTCGCAGGTTTCGCCAAGCAGTGTAAAAAACAGGTTTTCGTTGACTTCTATTTTGGGCATTTCAGCATTCTCCTAAATCGGCTTTCTCAGAAATCGACCTTTTATCGGCCACCACACTCACGCTCGCGGCTCACTGAGTGAGCAGCCTGCGCATGCGCACACTTTCCAGGTCAGGGCTGAAGAGCTCTCGAAGGTCGTTCAAGCCCAATGCCATGAGGGCCATACGGTCAATGCCGATTCCCCACGCCAAAACTGGCACATCTACCCCAAGCGCGCGGGTCACTTCCGGCCGGAATATGCCCGAACCACCCAATTCAAACCAACCAAGCACAGGGTGCTTGATGTGTACTTCGATGGAAGGCTCGGTGAAGGGGAAGTACCCGGGCACATACTTAACCTCTTTGGCGCCCGCAACCTCCACAGCAAACATCTCCAGAAACCCCAGGAGCGTCCTCAGGTTGACATCTTCACCCAAAACGATGCCTTCTGTCTGATAAAAGTCCGAAAGATGGGTTGCATCCACCTTGTCGTAACGAAAGCAGCGCACAATGCCAAAATACTTGCCAGGTACTTTTGCTTTGGGAAGCTGGCGCGCGGAAAGGACGGTCCCCTGGCTCCGCAAGATAAGCCGCCGTGTGAATTCGCGGTCAAAGGAGTAGTTCCAACCCCGGCTGCCCGTGTCGCTTCCGTTTTCGTGCGTAGCAGCAACTCTAGAAAGATAAGGTTCTTCTATAAATTTTGCCTTGTTGGGCTCTTCGATATAGTACACATCGTGAATGTCACGCGCGGCATGAAACTGAGGCATGAAGAGCGCATCAGAGTTCCAAAACTCCGTTTCGACCATGTTGCCGTCAAACTCTTCAAAGCCAAGAGAAACAAGTTTATCTTTAACACTTTCCAGGAATTCCACATAAGGGTTCTTCCGTCCGGGAATTACCTTTGCAGGTGCAACCTTGATGTTATAGGGTCTGAAGCTTGCAGTCTTCCATCTACCCGTTTCTAAAATCTCAGGGGTGACGGCCCCAAGCTCCTCGCCAGTTACACCGAGTTCTTTAAGCGCCTCACGTACTTGGACACACGCAGCAGTAAGTCTATAGACAACCCGTTCTCTATCAAGGACCCTAAAGGCAGAATCGCTCGCTCCACGTTTTTTGGCCACAGTGGCAATCGCTGACTTTTCTTCGGGCGTAAGAGATCCTTCTTCCAGAGGAGCCTCATTCGCAATTGCCCGTGCCAAAAGGGACTTTAGGGTAGCGACTCTTGCAGGCAAGACTGCGCCTTCTTTGAGAAAGGCACGCCGTTCCGAATCCATGGCAGCCACACCTTCCTTGGAGAGAACACCAAAGGCCGATCCAATATCCTTTTGATCCAATCCCAAGGCCTGCATCATTTCTGCAAAGGTCTTAGGACCCTGCGCGCTTAAGAGAGAAAATATTCGCTCTTCGGGAGTCCCTTTTTGCACGAATTCCCTTCCGAGCGGCGTCAGTTCGTAACAAGTGACCGGAGTACGAGCGACTTCTTCCAACAAACCTTTACTCATTAGCCACGAGAAAGCCTGTTGTTCCTGCCCTTCACGGAAACCCAGATCGCTACGAACCTTATCTGCATCAATCTGCGTCAGAGGTTCATATGTAAGTAGGATCTTCACCTCGAGCGGATGAAGGGTCTTTGCCATTCCTAAAGCGTCCATGCCATAGCCTCATTTATGCAACAGATGGTGTGAGTATTGCCCAAAAATCCGCGCACCGTCAATGGATAGCTTGTCCCCCAGAGCTCCGAATGGATTTTAGGACGGCAATTCGACTGGTCCTTCCATCCATCTGAATATCGAGGGGAAGTGCCGCCTGAGACCACACGCAGTGTGTCGTTCGCTTAACGATAGGTAGAGACTCCAACCAGTCCCAATCTATGAAACTCTTAGTTTCATCTCTTCCAATCTTCATATATCCAATATTGAGGCTGGTCAGATTGTGGAAAAAATGGGACCCTAAGGACGAGTCCACAACGAAATCGGGGAGATCTACTTCGGCGATGAGCGCAGCCTTGGCTATTTGGGAAAAGGTGACTGGCACACCCAACCATCTGTCACGAGTACCCCAACGGCCTGGTCCAATCAGAATATACCGCTGCCCTTGCTGCTTACAGGCATTGTTCAAGATCTCGATCTCAGAGGCCATCTCCTGTGTTTGAGAACGATCGAAGGTCTTTGGGTCTACCCAGATTATGTCGCGAACGTTCTGTCGTCTGCCGTTGCCCATTGCATAGCTCGAATACAAAAAACAGTCTTTTTTGTCTATCGAATCCAAATCGACGGTCATTTTGTCTTCTGCTTTGATAAGAGGCTTTATCTGTAAGATGAAGAGAGCAGGCTTTTCGTGCCCATTGTTAAAGTTAAGAGCGTACTCAATCTCTACAGGAGTACCCATCGAACGGGATCCAATATCCAAGATCATTGAAATTGCGCTGGCGAAAGGAATAGCATCGTTCTTTAATATGTTTGCAAAATCGATGATACGAGGCCCATGGCCAGATACGCCCGGCACAAAACGAGAATCGTCTACGTCCCAGGTAGAAGCCAAAAGCCTCAACCAGTGGTCTTCTGGAGCTTCCGATACAGGCACTTCTGCTATGCTCGCCATTTCCCCAGCAAAAAGGTTTGGGGCAGACTGACGTAGGTTCAAAGCGTGAAACGACCTTTGTGTGTTCTCCAGGGCCAATTCCGGCGAAACCAAGTCTACTTTAGGGTACCTCGGACTAAAGCGGTGAGCAGCACCACCGCCCACAACCCATGTTCCCAGCCCCAAGGCCGCTACACAAAGCCCGTCCTCAGGTTTTAGGTAGGAAACAGGGTAGTAATTGTATGACTGAGCGATCCCGGAGATATGAGGATAATAGTAGTCACCATAGTTTGTTCCAACCAACTCTTGGATGACAACAGCCATTCGCTCCTCTTCCAAGTTATATCGAGCCATCTCGAAATAAGCACGCGACTGTGATGAGAAAAGGCTCGCATAGATAAGTCGAACCGCGTCACACAGTTGGTTGAGCCGAACTTCAAAATCAGGATGATTGTTCGGAATAATGTATGTTTCATAGATACCGGAGAACGGTACAATCAACATATCCTCAAAGAGACCAGAAGACCGAACCGCAAGGGGTCGATTCGTTGTGGCCAAAAAACGCCGCAAATTGGAGACCAAAGAAGGAGATAAAGGCGTTGAAAGAAAAGTGCGTTTGAGCTGGTCAGAATATACGCCATAGAAAGCCTCTGCCCACAGATTATGAGATTCCAGGAACTTCTCAAATTCATCAATGCCAATAAAGGCAGTGCGAGGGATCTTGATGTCTATTCCTTGTATATAGTTAGAGAAATCGAGATTCTCCAAAAGGGAATGGATAAAGACAATACCCCTGCCCTTGCCTCCGACCGATCCATCGACCAATTTGCAAATATAGTTTTCTTCGTTGGCCATTGTTTCGTCAAAATACGGAACAAGCCCTCGGGATTTGGCCTTTTGTGCAGTATCTATCGTTCTTACAACGAAATCGCGAAGACTCTTGACATCGGGGAAATCGTCGATACTGTATGGTTTTAGGACCTTCGCGATTTGAATTTCGCCTCGAGCCATGAGCCAGGCAGAGAAGTGGTTATGCTGGGCATGGTACACCAAGCTCTCGGCAGGGAGTTGATGAAGGGCTCGAATAAACTCGCGCAGATTATGCGCACGATAGATTTCGGTGCCATCTGGCATTCTAAAACGAAAATCTCCAAAACCGAGATTGTCTTGCAAGTAGGTTGTAAGCTCCATTTCCAGCGATTCTGAATTCTTGTCCATGAACCCAGCACCCATACGGTAAGCCTTTTCGCGAATCGTGGGGTCGCTTGATTGTAAAATGATAGGAAGCTCTGGCATTTTTTCTTTTGCCATTTGCAGAAAATCGAATCCTGCCTGATCGTCGGGGCGACCATTCCGGGGGAAACGCACATCAGCGATAACCGTGAGCAAATTTGCGTGATAGGTGTCCAGGATTTTTTCTGCTTCCTCATAGTTCGACGCGAGCAGGATTTTGGGACGAGCACGAATCGCAAGCAGTTTGTAGGTGTCAGTAAGACTTTCTTCCTCCAGGAGATTCTGCGTTTGTTTGAGGACGACCTTATAGAGCACCGGCAGGTAACGCGAATAATAGCGGATAGAATCCTCTATAAGGAGAATGACGCGCACCTGCCCGAGCTTGGTGTCAGACTCGACATTGTGTATGTCTTCCACATACTTAATCATTCCTACGAAGAGTTTGGAATACCCGTTCCAAACAAAAATCCTGTCTATGGCTGCAAGCCCCGGAGCGTCCCGATCAAGGTTCTCCAGGCTGGAATTGTTGGTCGCCATGAGTAGAATCGGGATGTCGGGCCAAATGTGTTTCATGGAAAGAGCAAGTTCAAGAGGCTTATCAAAATCCAGACCTGCCATAAGTATGACGAGGCCGAAGCGTCCTTCGCGAAAAAGGTCGAGCGCAGTCTCATCGGTGTAGGCGCAGGTGACGCGGGGCACTGTACTCAAATTGAGTTTGAAGTACTCACCATAAATTTGTTCGGTAAGCACTCCATCTGCTTCTACAACGAAAGAATCGTAGAGACTGCCTACAAGGAGCACTTCTTGTACGTGGAAGCGCATGAGGTCGTGATAGATATTCCGTTCCTTGCGCTGTTCGTCGTATGCATTCACGAGCTCGTTGAAATACATGTCCTCATCATAGCCTGCAAATCAGCAAGTGCGAAAGATGCCCTGCCACCTTGCGTTGACCTAATAGCGAGTGCCGGATATCATGAAGAAGGGAGCCTATTTTGATAAAAAATCTCAAGTTGGCCGCCTCAAGGCCAGATTTGCGCCGATCTGTCGTCGATGTAAACGGCATAAAAGTCGGCCAGGAGTTTGTTGTCATTGCCGGGCCGTGTTCCGTCGAAACCGAAATGCAGACGATCAAAACCGCTATCGCTGTAAAGAAAGCGGGTGCCAAAATGCTGCGCGGCGGAGCATTCAAGCCAAGGACATCCCCCTATGCGTTTCAGGGGCTTGGCCTTAAGGGGCTAAAAATCCTCGATAAGGCTAAAAAAGAGACTGGACTGCCCATTGTTACCGAAGTCGTGGATACTCGGGACGTATCGTGGGTTGGCGAGTATGCCGATGTGCTTCAAATCGGTGCGCGAAATATGCAGAATTTCTCTCTGTTGCGCGAAGTAGGCAAGTCAGGCAAACCTATATTCCTCAAGCGTGGCATGTATTCAACACTTGAAGAATGGCTTAACTGTGCAGAATATATTTTGGCAGAAGGAAATCCGAACGTAATTCTTTGTGAACGTGGTATTCGCACATTCGAGACTTATACGCGCAACACCCTCGATCTTTCCATGATACCTGCGGTTCACACAGAAAGCCATTTGCCAGTATTTGTGGATCCGAGCCACGGCACAGGCATACTTTCCATGATTGAACCGATGAGCCTTGCAGCCTGTATTGCTGGGGCAGATGGACTTGAGATCGAGGTTCATATCGACCCCGCAAGCGCATTAAGCGACAAAGAACAGCAGATGCCCATACCGCTTTTCGAGGCGTTGATGGAAAAACTCCGTAGGACACAGGCTTTTATGGAAGAGCTCAATGCCCAGGCCCAGGCGTTTACACCCGAGGATAAAGCCCAAGAAGCGCAGACTGCTGAAGAAACGGCGAGCAAAGAAGCGCGTGGCGCGAAAAGCCCTCACTCGGGAAAGGCTTTTATGGATGCCGTCGATTGAATGAGGGCACGAGTGATGAACAATGGATTGGAATCGGCAAAGCCGGAAAAAGGTGATTCAGAGGATTCGGCAATAGTCTTTTGTGGGCTTAAGGATCTGGCAAAAAAGCTTGCAGGGAAGAACGTGGTGGTGCTGACTGACGGCCTCATCAACGCACTTTATGGCTCAATGTTGCCAAAAAACTCAGAGCTTGCCCAAGACATGCGGAGCGCCGGCGATTACAAATCCGAATCGCACAACGCCGTACAGGGCGAATTTCCCGAAGCCTCATTAGTCATTGTTCCTCAAGGTGAAAAGGCCAAATCGTTGGAGACGCTTAAGACGGTCTATGCAGCCTTGAAAGAAAGCAAAGTGGACAGAACCTGGGCGCTCCTGGCGGTGGGTGGCGGAACGGTGAGTGACCTGGCAGGCTTCGTTGCTTCAACCTGGATGCGCGGGATAGAGTTCTTTGTGGCTCCTACGACGCTCTTGTCCATGGTGGATGCCGCCTTGGGAGGCAAGAACGGCCTCAACTTTGACGGAACCAAAAATCTGATTGGCACATTCTTGCTTCCGAAAGCGGTTTTTTGCGATATAGAAACATTGCGTAGCCTGCCGGCAGTACAATTTGCTTCCGGCATGGCAGAAGTGATCAAGCACGCGATTATCGACGGAGAAGAAAACTTTTCGTTTCTGGAGCAATCCGTGGTTGCCTGGAAAGACCCACAAGGCTTCGATTTCCGCCGTTGTCCATACGGGATACTCGAGAGAATTGTGGCAGAGTCTCAACGCGTAAAATTGGGCTTTGTAAAACGTGATTTTAAAGAAAGAAACGTGCGAAAGACATTGAATTTGGGACACACGTTTGGCCACGCGATAGAGGCGAGCTTACATTTGCCACATGGCCATAGCGTTGCGTGTGGCATCTTGCTGGCCTGTGAGTTTTCTTTCTCAAAAGGCTTTATGGAATATGCACAAATTGAGCGGATCTCAAAACTTCTTGGAGAGTGCGGCCTGCCGGACAGGATCGAACAGGAAAAGTGGCCGCAGATCAAGCAGGCGTGCACAGATCTGGTGTTAATGGACAAGAAGCGAAGAGGCGACCAAATCAGTTTTGTAATGCCGAGAGCGATCGGGAACGTTACGCTCGAGGATATACCATTGCACGAGCTGTACGCCTTTTTGGAGGACGCGTCATGGATCTGAGCATCTGTGCGCAAAGGGCGTGTAGTATGGAGCGCGTATGAACAGTTTTGGCACTCTCTTCAAAGTCGAGATTTTTGGCGAGTCGCACGGAGTTGGAGTTGGAGTAGTCCTCGACGGCTGTCCGGCAGGCATCGCCTTACAAAAGGAAGATTTTGAAGAAGATCTTGCAAGGCGAAGATCAGGAGCCCTCGGTACTACACCGCGGAGCGAAAAAGATGCTCCTGCACTTGTCTCCGGAGTCTACAGAGGGAAAACGACCGGAGCACCGCTCTGCATTTACTTTGCAAACGAAAATATACATTCGGCCGACTACGGGGATTTCCAAGCAGTACCGAGACCGGGGCATGCCGATTTTGTTGCACAGATAAAGTACGGTGGCTTTGCAGACATGCGCGGTTCGGGGCACTTCTCCGGCAGGCTGACGCTAGGGCTGGTGGCTGCCGGTGTGGTGGCAAAGAAGGTGCTGCAGGCCGAGTTGGGAAAGGTTAAGTTTTGTACGCGAATAACGGAAGCCGGCGGGCAGCAGGACGTGGCGGCGGCCGTGGCCGCCGCCACGGCGGACGGCGACTCCGTGGGCGCCGTCGTCGAAACCTGCGTTTCGACGCTGCCCGCCGGCCTGGGCCAGCCCTTTTTCGACAGCTGCGAGTCCACCATTGCGCATATTCTCTTTTCCATCCCAGGGATCCGCGGCGTCGAGTTCGGCGATGGCTTTGCTGCTGCCCGCATGCGCGGGCAGCAGCATAACGACCCATTTGTCGACGCCGCGGGTCACACCGCAAAGAACGGTGCAGGCGGAATCAATGGCGGAATTACTAACGGCAACGACCTTGTCCTGCGCGTTGCTTTTAAACCCACATCCTCCATTTTCAAACCCCAAGAGACTTTCGACTTTGTTCAAAACAAACCCACAACCCTCCAAATACATGGCAGACACGACGCCTGCATCGCGCTGCGGGGTGCCGTTGTTGTTGAGGACGCAGTCGCTATAGCCCTTGCAGACCTATTTCTTCTTGCCCGTGCCACTTCACCATTTTTGACTCAGCCCGAACCTCTCTCGCAGACTGGCGCAGAAAATTCAAATTCACTGTTTAGGAGCTCTACATGACCCTCGAAGACCTTCGTCACGACATAGACAAAATCGACACCAGAATACTCACACTCCTCAACGAGCGCATGGAACGCGCCCTATTGACGCGCAGATTCAAAACCGCACCTGAAGACAAAGATCGAGAGCAAGCTCTGCTTGAGAGGATCAGACACGCGAGCCATAATCTTGTAAACCCTGAATTTGCAACCACGCTTTATACTGAAATTCTCTCAGAAAGCAAACGCCTGCAAGAAAATAACCCGCTTACCATTGGATTTCAGGGTGAGCACGGTGCTTTTAGCGAGATGGCCGCCCTGGCTTACAATTCTGCAATTGTTACTATTCCCTGCCGCGAATTCATCGATGTTTTTGAAGGTGTAGAAAGTGGAATTTTCACTTTTGGCATTGTGCCCGTGGAGAACACCCTCGGTGGCCTTGTGGAAGCCGTAAACGCCTATCTCATCAACACAAATCTGAAAATCGTTGCTGCGGTCAACTTACCCGTACGTCACTGCCTTGTGGCCCCTCAAGGTGCAGACCACCGCGAGCTACGCTTTGTCTGGTCCCATTCACAAGCCCTAACTCAGTGCCGCAACTTCATACTTCGTAATCACTTAGAGCCAATACCCTACTACGATACCGCCGGAGCAGCCCGAGCCATTGCAGAAAACCAACCAAAAGACGTTGCTGCCATTTCGAGCAGACTGGCCGCAGAGCTTTACGGCCTGGATATCATCAAAGAGGATGTGCAGGACTTCAAAAACAACAGGACGCGTTTCTTTGTTCTTGCCAAAGATGCAACCGAACAGCCTGGCGATAAATGTTCCATCGTGTTTACTGCTGGCGACAAGGCAGGTTCGCTCTTTGCCGTGCTCGAAGTCTTTGCCAAGGCAGGTATCAACCTTACGCGGATCGAGTCCATCCCGGACAAGCCAGGTACCTATGCGATTTTCATCGATTTGGAAGGTTCCGCAGAGGATCCCCGTGTATCGGAAGCGTTGGAGAAAGCTTCAAATATCACAAAAGGCTACCGCCTTTTGGGCTGCTATCGCGAAGTGAGGACTACGTTATGAGAATTCTCATTCTAGGCACCGGGAAAATGGGTGCATGGCTGACAGAAGAGCTATGTTGGGATCACGACGTTTGGGTTTACGATACTGACCCTAAAAAGATGAAGTACTTTATGCACGTCTATCGACTCTTAAGTCTCGAAGAGATCGATGCAGTGCGGCCGGAACTAGTGATCAACTGTGTATCCCTAAGCAACACCGTCCCCGCATTTGACGCCGTGCTACCTCATATCCCTGCGGACAGCATCCTCTCGGACATTGCATCCGTAAAGACAAACCTCTTCGACTATTACAAAAACTCGGGCCATCCATTTGTCTCGACGCATCCGATGTTCGGTCCTACAAATGCAAACTTCCGCGATCTACACGACGAGAATGCAATCATTATCTCAGAATCCTGCGAAAAAGGGAAAGAGTTTTTCCGTGCCCTTTACAAGAGCGTAAACCTCAAACTCTTTGAATATAGCTTTGAAGAACACGACAAAGTGGTAGCTTACTCGCTTGCAACGCCCTTTGCGTCATCCATGGTCTTTGCTGCGTGTATGAAAAAACAAGAGGCGCCAGGAACCAACTTCAAGAAGCACATGGACATAGCCAAAGGCCTCCTTGCGGAAGACGATTGTCTCTTAACAGAGATAATGTTCAATGACTACACGATTCGTCAGCTTGAACTTATCAGCTCCAAGTTATCGTACCTGACGCATATTATCCGGCAAAAAGACTATGAAGAGATGACCAAGTTTCTCAATGCTTTGCGGAAAAACATTGCCGATTAGTCTAGGCCATGAGCGTTGACCAGTCTTGAGATTCTCACTGTGTTAGGTGGGATTCACTTTGATCGAGTCGATGTCCTCAAAGAAACCCGGCCACGACTTGTCAACGCAGTCGCTATCGCAAATCGTTATCTCACCATAAGTTATTAAAGAAGCCGCTTCAGCAGCCATGGCGATCCTGTGATCATTGTTGGGGTCGATCATACCACCGTGCAGGGCCTTCCCATCCACCACAAAACAGTCGTCCTCCACGTGGGCGCTCCCCCCCAAAGAGTCCAACATGGCAACAAGCGACTGTGCGCGGTCGCTTTCTTTGCCACGAAGCCTGTGCACTCCTTTTATGACAGACCGGCCAGGAGCGGCTGCAGCGAGTACCACCAAAGGCGGGAACAAATCAGGGCAATCCGTCGCATCAAAACGAAAAGCCTTAAGGCGGCCTTTTCTTACGATGAAACCTTCTTCCTTTGCCGCAATTTTCGCGCCGGCGCTCCTTGCCGCGGCAAGAATCGCCTTGTCCGGTTGTGTCGAACCCAAATCGAGGCCTTGTATCAAGAGGCCTTCCTCCTTAGCTGCAATCGCACCCATCACCACCAAAAAGGCGCCAGCGCTCCAATCCCCCTCCACCGCCAAATCCGTGGCCTGGTAGCGCTGATTCCCCGGAATTATGAACTTACTATAATCTCCGTCTCTTCTTATTCTCACCCCAAAGCGAGCACAGACAGAAATAGTCAAATCCAAGTAACCACGACTCGTCGGATTCACCACTGAAAGAATACTTTGTTCCGCGGTAAGTGGCAAAGCCAAGAGTAAGCCTGTCAAGACTTGAGAACTTTCGCTCGCGTCGAGGCAGAGGTTTCCGCCATGTAACTTTCCTGACAACCGTACTGGAGCATGACCTTCTTCTGTATCGACCTTAACCCCAAACTCGGGCAACACGGTCTGCAACATCCCCATGGGTCTCTTGCACAGACTACCTTGCGCCTCAAGTATGGCCGTACGCCCAAGGAGCGCAGCTATAGGTGCAAACATCCGCATGCAGAGCCCAGACTCGCCGCAGGGAAGCAGAAGTTCGGCACTCTGTTCCGCATTCTGTTCCACTCGCCGACTATCGTCATGCGCGCCATCGCCACCGGGGGCACTTTCTCTGCCATTCGTCCAATGTCCCGCCAACTGCCTGGATCCACGAATCTCCAGAAGACTCGGCCCCACCCACACTTCCGCATCAAGAGCCCTTGCGACCCTTATCGCGGCCTGTGCGTCCTCGCATAGTGTCTTGTAATGGAGCCTCGTGACTCCTTCTGCCATCGCCCCGGCTGCGATGGCGCGCTGTAAGTAGCTCTTGGAAGACGGTACAACAATGCTACCAGTTATGCAGCCTCTCGACCTTGTTATTTGCATGACACCGATTATATCCACCACAAAGCGCATTAAAAAAGGGTGCTCCTTTACAAGGGACACCCTTAAGTTGACTCAAGTCGTAAGAAAACGACCCATCCAACCTCGACGATGACTACTCCAGACTCACACGAGCCCCTGCGCGATCATCGCATCCGCCACTTTCTTGAAACCTGCTATGTTAGCGCCCACTACGTAGTTGCCAGCCTCGCCATACTTGGCTGCGGTTTCCAGGCAGCTCTTATGGATGTTGCTCATAATCTCATGCAATCTTTGGTCAACTTCTTCAGCGCTCCAAGCTAGTCTCATGGAGTTTTGCGTCATTTCGAGACCAGATGTTGCAACGCCACCCGCATTTGCCGCTTTGCCAGGAGCGAATGGAATCTTCTGTTCAATGAAGTACTTCCATGCCTCGGGGGTGCAACCCATGTTGCTCACTTCAACCACAACCTTGACTCCATTTGCAACCAGGACCTTGGCATCTTCGCCATTGAGCTCGTTCTGAATGGCACATGGCATGGCGATGTCAACTTTTTGTTCCCATGGCTTTTTGCCAGGAATAAACTTAGCCTTTGGGAACTTCTTGGCATAGTTTTCGACCTTGTTGCGGTCAATGACGAGCATTTCTTCCAGGTAATCCCATTTTTCTTTGGTTCCGACGCCGTCCGGATCGAAAATATAGCCATCTGGCCCTGAAATCGTCACAACTTTTGCACCCAGCTGGGATGCCTTCTGGCAGACTCCCCATGCTACGTTGCCAAAACCGGACACTGAAACGGTCTTGCCTTCCAGAGTGTCGTTGTGAACTTTGAGCATTTCTTTGGCAAAATAGGTCGCACCAAAACCCGTTGCTTCAGGCCTCACAAGCGAACCGCCATAGTTAAGGCCTTTGCCCGTAAGAACACCGTTGAATTCGTTGCGAATCCTTTTATATTGCCCAAAGAGGTAGCCAATCTCTCGCCCACCTACACCAATATCTCCGGCTGGCACGTCGGTATCCGGCCCGATATGACGATAGAGCTCTGTCATAAAGCTCTGGCAGAAACGCATGATCTCATTTTCGCTCTTGCCATTTGGATCGAAGTCAGAACCGCCCTTGCCGCCACCCATAGGAAGGCCTGTAAGGCTATTCTTGAATATTTGCTCAAAACCAAGGAATTTCAACGTAGAAAGCGTTACTTTTGGATGGAAGCGCAAACCGCCCTTATAGGGGCCAATTGCGGAGTTAAACTGTACTCTATACCCGCGATTGACATGATATTCGCCTTTGTCGTCTACCCACGGTACCCTGAACATGACGACTCTTTCTGGTTCCACGATGCGCTCAAGTATTTTTTGCGCCTGGTACTTTGGTTCAGCTTCGATAAGGGGAGAGATCGATTCAAGCACTTCTTCGGTTGCCTGCAAGAACTCGCTTTCCCAAGGATAGCGAGCACGCAGATCGTCAAGCACTTGCTTTATGTAGGAATTCATCATTCCCTCCTTCTGTTTTTTGGTGCCAAAGCTGCATTGCTCTGACAAAATTATTCTATACCCCCTTATCGAATTCGGCAAGGCAAATTGCGTTACGAAACGCCATTTCAATATTTAAAACAAACAGCAGCACCGTCGAGTCCGAGCTCAGTTTTGCTGACTCTCACAAAAAGCACGAATTTACGAGTCCTGATCGGGTTCGGTGGTTTCCAGTTTTTCGATTTTTATGGACAAGATTCGATGAGCGTCCATCTCATGTACGGTGAAGATAGCGTTGGCGGTCGCAACCTTTTCGTTCTTGGACGGAATTCGACCAAACAGATTGAACACGTATCCGGCAAGGCTGTCAAAGTCTTCAGTGGGCAAAGGGATATCAAGCTCTTCGCTCACCTCATCGAGCCGCGTCTTTGCGTCACAGAGCCAGACTCGAGGTCCAATCTGCACGATCGGCTCCGGCTCTGCATCGAATTCGTCTTGAATTTCGCCTACGATTTCTTCGATTATATCCTCAAGACACACAATACCCGAAGTACCGCCGTATTCGTCTACGACAATAGCGATGTGAACATGGCGTCGCTTGAACTCACGCAAGAGGTTATCGATGAGCATTGTCTCCGGGACAAAATAGGGCTTCCGCATTATCGAAGCGATTACAATAGGCTTGTTCTGAACTAGAGCTGCCAAAACATCCTTTGCATAAATAACGCCGACAACATCATCGATAGATTCCCTGTATACGGGAATTCTCGAGTGCCCCGATTCAACGAGCACGCGGAACAGGTCCTCTTTGGGTGCCTCTACATCAAGGAAAAGTGTATCGGTCCGAGCCACCATGACTTCCTTGACGGTCGTCTCCGACAGATTCTCTACTCCCTCGATCATTTCTTCCTGTTCTGTATCCTGCGCTTCAATTTCGTCAGGTTTTTCAGCATTTTCTTGCTTTGTTTTAAGGTGACCAAAAATACTCACAGTATTTGCTCTCCGGAAAGCTGAGTCAGAATTGTCTCCTGCAGCGCCAGCATGGGTTCGTCCAGCGCATTCGTTATATGATCCATGCCTGAAAGGTGCAACAAACCGTGGACAATTAGACGCTTCAATTCCTCATTTTGGCTAACCGAAAAATCGACTGCATTTCGCTGCAATGCTGGCAGGCTAATCACAATATCGCCAGCAAGGAAGACGCTACCACCTTCTTGTTCCACCGTATCACCGAGTGGGAAAGAAAGCACATCCGTCGGTTCATCTTTTTGACGATAATTCTGGTTCAGCGTTTGGATAAAGTCATCGTCACAAAAGAGTAACGAGACAACCCAATTCTCTTTTTGCATTTGACCAAGGGCAGTCAAGGTAAAACCCTTCGCTCTCTCTAGCCAAACTGGACAATCTATGCCAGCCCAATCCGTACTCACCGTATTCATGGGGATGGCTCCTTTTGGTTAGGATACTCAATTCTGGAGTGGAACTGCCCTGCGGTAATTCTCACAAAAGTTTGACGGATTTTATCCAGATCCTGGAGGGTGAGCGGACATTGGTCGAGCTGGCCTTGCTGTAACTTGTCAGTAATGAGTTGATGAATAAACGTGTCCAACCGAGGAAGTGAGGGATTCTTTAGCGTTCTGAGCGCAGCCTCGACGGTGTCTGCCAACATGACGATTCCCGCCTCTTTTGTGGTCGGAGGAGACCCGGGGTAGCTGAAATCCTCTTCGCTTGCCGTTGAATCTTTGGATTTAGCCTTGTCGTAAAACCAGCTTATTGTGGAATTGCCGTGGTGTTGCGCGACAATGTCAACGACAGCCTTTGGCAAACCAAGTTCCCTCGCCTTTTCAGCACCTAGTTTTACATGGCTCCGAATCACGGTGGCAGAAAGTCGTGGATTTATGTCGTCATGCTTGTTTTGGCCGCGCTGATTTTCCACGAAATACTCGGGCTGATCTATTTTGCCGATATCGTGGTAATAGGCACCGACCCTCGCAAGCAACGCATTCGCGCCTATCGCCTGAGCTGCTGCCTCAGCCATAAACGCAACGTTCAGTGAGTGTGCATAGGTACCTGGTGCTTTTGTCATCAATTCTTTGAGCGCCGGCGAATTGGCGTCTGCCAACTCCATAAGACGGAAACGAGTTGGCAAATTGAGGGTTTGTTCCAAGACAGGTAGCGCAGCCAAAATCAGTGCTCCATTGACAAACCCATTCAAAGCAAGCAGACCGGACGCCTTGGCGACTTCGCCAAAAGCCGAACCATTCTTGAGTATCAGAATTACAGCAAGGGCAAATTGCACCACCGCTTGGCTCACAGCTGCTTCCGCCAAACTAAGACGACTCTTAGCCATACTGCTCATCAAACTCATGAACACACCGGAAAAGAGCGTAAAGACAATGAATTCTGCATTCAGATTAGAAGCGACTCCCGCAAAAAGTGCAAGGACGATAGAATAGGCAAATCCTAGACTTTGACCGCCTATGATCGATATGAGGCCGACGAAGAGCGCAGTCGGCATCCAATAGGCTCCGTTTAGAGTGCTGGAACCACCTGCAGCCTTGCCAGCGAAAATAACGATGATGAAAAAAACAAGTGCACTATAGAAAATCAGGAGCCCCATATAGCGGTTCAAGTTTGACACACTATCCTTTTGGCCAAAAATCAGGAAAACCCCGACAAGCGATGCCGCAAGCAATAGTCCAATCCCACTCAAAACCAAACTCATATCCGCTCTGGACATGGCACTCTTGATGCTCATAATTCTTGCGTAGGTTTCTTCGGTAACCATTTCGCCTTCACGGACTAGTACTTCGTTTTGCCCCGCAACTCGAGTCACAGGCTCAACCTTGCTTCTTGCTTTGGCGAGCCTATTCTGGGACTCTGCCTTGTCAAAGAACGTATTCTCGGCAGCAAACCCCATGACAATCTTGGCGACTAGCGCCGAAACCGATCCAGCCAGCCGCTTTTGCATTATCTGGGCATTTACGGCCTCTGGCAAGGTGTCTTTGGTGACCATGGAATCGCGAGTCCGCTGTTCGTAATCGGTCTTGTTGTTCAGGGTATGCGCAAGCTCAAAATAGTCCTGATTGTAGCGTTCCAGGCCTTCGGTCGGTATCGAAAAGACTCCCATTTGCATTATGGAGCTAAGCACGTCCTCGGCGTAGACAAGGATTTGCAACTTGAGTGGACTTCGCGCCAAAGCAGTCAGCACATCCGAAGACAACAGTCCAGGGAAATTGCTTTGGAGCATGAGCGTCATTGTCTCAATGGCGGTGTTCTTTTCGGCCAGGTCTTTAAACATGTCGCTAAAGGCCTTGTACTGATTGAGAACTTGAGTGGTGACGTTCTGGTCTTGTCTAAAGACCGGCAAAACCAAACGCTCTTCACTTTCGATCCGCAGTTGCGTAGCCAGTTTGTCGACATAAACGACGCTCTTGGTACACACAATGTCCCGCTCCGCGAGTTTTCCAGGGCTAACACCCTCGAAGCTTTGATTGCTCGCTATGGAGCCCGGCCCAGCCAGGAGAAGAGCAACTGCTGCGATAAGTACACATGCCAAAGCGTTCCAAAGGTAGTATTTGTCGGCCAGAAATGTAGCCGGCAAAAAATCCGAAAGGATGCCAAAAAGAGGCTTACTCGTTTTCATATGCCTCGATAATGTTCTTAACAAGCTGGCTTCGAACAACATCTCTGGCATCAAGGTGGCTGATAAAGATATCCTCTATACCAGAAAGAATTTGGATGGCATGAACCAGACCAGACTCACTCTTACGGGGCAGATCTATCTGGGTTATGTCTCCAGTAACGATGGCCTTTGTATTCTCGCCAAGCCTTGTAAGAAACATTTTCATCTGTTCTTTTGTCGTGTTTTGCGCTTCATCCAAGATGACAATACAATTGCTCAAGTTTCTTCCCCTCATGTAGGCGAGAGGAGCGACTTCTATGGCTCTTGTTTCTTCGAGCCGACTTATCGTATCGAAAGGCAAGAGAACTTCCATAGCATCATAGAGCGGCCTCAAGTAGGGGTTTATCTTTTGCACGAGATCACCGGGCAAAAAACCGAGGTTTTCTCCTGCTTCGACAATGGGCCTTGTAAGAATCAGCTTTCTCCGAGTCTTAGCCATAAGCTCTTTGAGCGCCCAGGCCATCGCCAAGAAAGTCTTACCAGTGCCGGCAGGCCCCACAGAGATAACAAGGTCGTGCGTTGCAAGCCCCTTCAGATAAAGAGATTGCCCCCTACTACGCGGATATATCTTTGCGTACCCACCTGGTATCTGAACGCAGGTATCGAGAAAGTCGTCGCTTGTGGACATGAAAGCGGCAGAATCGCTTTCACGCGAAGCACGACCGCTACCCAACGGAGTGAGCTCCGCATGCAGTGCAATGATCAAATCGGGTGTCGCAGGCAGACCACCCTCGATGGAATGTATGGTAGCCTGTACGAGGTCAAGAAACATCTGCCTCTTTTCTTCAGAGTCGGCACTGATTGAAAGTTCGTTGCCAACGCAATGGACTCTAGCCCCCAGCAGATCGGAGATAATATCCAGGTTATAGTCGTTTGCACCACAGAGTTCCGAAAGGAGCTCCATATCGTCCAAGACAATACTGTCCACGTTCAATTCAACTCCTGCGCATTCATGCGCCTAGTTCTAAAGAAATCGACCGAACACCTCATTGCGAAAACGCCCCTTCCGAGTAGGCAACGGATGACTTTAGCTCGGGAATGTCCTTCCATGTAACTAGAATACTAAAAGAAAAATCGAGTTTATAGTAGGGGCGTCCCGTGCTGGGTGTTACCAGAAGAGGATCCATGCCCAGTTTTGCCTCAAGGTTCCAGTCATGGAGGTCTTGCGAGAGTGAGAGCGCTAAACTCTTAAGCTTAAACATGCCTTTGTAAAGCCTGCTTGTGTCCCAAACTGCCAAAGAATCACCAAGATCTGTAAAGATATTCTTGTAGTAGTCTTTAGGATCGAATCCTGTACTCGCAGGGAATATACCAGGCCAGTAACGCCATGATGCCTTGTTGAGCGATTCCGTCTTGAAACTCAGCGAGGTGCCCGATGAACTTGTCACTGTAAAGCCCAAAGCCGTGCTCAAGGACGACTCAGTAAACTTAATCAGGTTTTGCGAATAGTTAAGGTTCGCATCTGTCTTAAATTGAAGTGCATTCGCCTTACCCAGAGTGAGCGATGGAGACAGAGAAAAACCCACCTGGTAAGGCCTAAAGTATTCGGTCCCGTCCAAAATCCACGAGCCGTTTTGATATGCATAACCTTTTGCATATTTTGCTATAAAACTTGCCCTAAACCATTTATAGCTCAGAGTTGAGTTACTTAAATCCGGCTCAGAGGTATCCAGATTCCAGCTAAACTCGGAATTGAGCAAAGGGAATGAGCCACCGCCGAGTGCAATTCCTGCAGAGAGCAGTGAAGTATTATCATAGGTAGTGTCGTCGATTTCAGCCGTCACAATGGACGCCTTAACCTTTGCCTGAAGCCACGAATTGGCAAGGGTATAGGATACGACATAGTTGGACTCCTCTGGAGGCAAAGTAGCAGAGAAATTCAGGCTTTGACGAAACGCGGACCTGTTTTTTGGAGAGAAATTAAATGTCGCTGCCAGCAGATGGTCTGTTATTGCTGAAGAATTCCAATCAATCCATGTCCATTGGTATGCTGGCGTTGCGCTTGCTCCTGTGCCGGTTAAGCCAGAATATGCATACTTGAATATAATTCCCGATAAGGAATATGAGAGCGAGGAGTTCGCCAACAGAGAATCTGAGGCAAAGGGATAGATGAAAAGAGAATTGCTCATTTTGAGATTGGACAGCTTGTAGTGGTAATCTGTAAGAACATAAGGATGGACCGTAGTTGGGTCGATCCGGTCATCATAGAAATACGGTCTTGTCTGGTTCTGAGACAGTGCCTCTAGGCTGTTCTTCACGACTACAAGGTCGTCTGCTAAGCTGAGTTTCGAGTCCAACCTGCCTCCAACCCTCCATCCAACCAAAAAATAGTAGAGCAAGCCATTGATGTCTTCCGGAGTTGCCCAGTTGCTCGAGTAGAACTTATCCTCAAGCCCTAAAGAACCGCTTGAGCTCCAGTCCAGCCTATAGCTGAGATTAGAAAAATCGCGCGAGTGAATTTCAGGAGTTGGTACCTTGGCTTCCTTCTCGTTGGTGCTGTGCTCATCGTTGGTACTATTCTCATCGTTGCTATGTCCCTCATCTGCGTTTTTTTCGTAAGTATTCTTCTGATAATTGATGATTGTTCCATTGGCGGCTAACGCAGTATCCAAGAACTTGACGCTATCTGGATAGAAAAAGGAACGTTGTGGGTCGACCGCCAGCATCCGACTTTGATTCGCGTCGAGGTTACTGAAAGATTGAGACTTAGTGTTCCATATTATTTGTGCGCCAAGCCTGGAGACTTGAAAGGAATTGAGCAAGCCGCCTTGTGACGCCGGTGCAGCTTGCCAGGACAGCGAGGATTTGAGGCTGTCTGTCATGCTCGAACGGACGCTAATGGTGGTAGCGTTCTGAGTTTCAATACCAGAAAGCATCGTGGCAGGTTCCGTACGCCTGTAAAAATCCTGCTCAAAGTAGGGATCCGAAAAAAGTGGCATGTCGAGGGCTATGCTTGCCCTACCCCAATTGGCCTTGGTTTGATACTTATAGCTTATGTTCGCACCAAATCGAAAGGGAAGATCAAGGCCCAGAAAATCCGATCTATTCCATACGGAAGCGTAGTTGTTCGCAGCATCCAGCGGCGAATAGAAACCGCTCGATTCATAAAAGACCGAACGGCTTTCTGCTATGCCGATTTGAAAATTCAAACTATGATTCTCAGAAAAAAGAAAGTCACCTTTGGCACCAACGTAAAGGCCCAAGGAAGTGTATGCATCGGCCAAGAGTCTGAGACTATTGCCGGAATTCTGAGAATTTTTCTGTCCGGTACCGTTCTGTTGCTGTGTCTCCGACTCAAAGATATTATGGCGCAGAAAAACCCCTTGACGCCGCGTTGGAGTGCTACCACCAAGGACGGTGTTGGCGTTTGAAATTGAGTTACTCAGATTCCCTATATTTGTGGAGCTTGTAATAGCTGAAGTGGTCTGTGTCTGCCCTCTGCTACCTAAGAGATAAGTCGTAGTCTGAACAAAGGCACCTTCTCTGGTTCTATATCCAATAACAGGGTGAAAAACGAGTTCGTCTGAAGGATAGAAAAAAAACGGAAGCCACAAGACCGGAACGGTACCTATATAGAGAGTGGCGCCAGAAAAAGCCCAATCGCCATTTTCAAAAAGCCAAACTTTTTTTGCCGTCAGGTGGTAGTGCGGCAAAGGTTCATCACAGGTAGTGATTTGGCCCGCACCCATTACGATAACGTCCGAAGCCCGCTTTAGCAGAGTCCCAAAGTGCAAGATGACAGACCTGGTCGTTTGACCTGATGGTTCAAGATTATACATCCCGTCTATAAAAAAACCGGAGTAATCGTCCAAGTCTACCAACAACGACTCTCCAGAAAAGTCGTCCTCACGGTCACTGCTCTTTCTTGCGTATTTGATGCTTCCTTTGGCCTGAACGATGTTCTTATCCCTATCGAAAATGATCTCGTTTCCGGTGATGGTGTGCACAAAACCATCGCTCGTCTTGACGGAAATCGTCAGCGGCCCAATAAGGCGTATCATCTTGTCGGAAGTCTCTTGGAGGCTAAAATACTGTAAGGCAGAGGCTCCTTCGATAGTCACGACAGTATCCACGGAAGGGGTCTGAGGGGGTTTTAGGCCAAAAAAAGCATAGAGCCTTGTCTTGAGTGCTTCACTATTGCCGTCGGTGGACAAACCATATAGTCGAGCCATGTCGACAAGCTCATAGTAGGTACTAACCGCAATATCCAGAGATAAGGTTTTCCGTTGCAGCTCGCTCATTGAGGAGAGTACTGCGCTACCTTGTACCGATCCTTCCTGTGGAGTATCTATCTGTCCACCTGACGCTTGTCCAAAAACGAGGCCACCCAGGCAGAAGAAAAGCGCTGCTATGGCTGCAATTCGCGACATCACAATGATACTACACCGCGAAGCCGTCTGAACGCAACTCTCGACTTTTATCTCAGATAAGGCTGTAAGTACTTACCTGTGTAAGAAGCGCGGCACTTGGCTACTGTTTCGGGACTACCTTCGGCCACAATGGTGCCACCTTTGTCACCACCTTCTGGCCCCAAGTCTATTATCCAGTCGGCCTGTTTAATGACGTCCAGATTGTGCTCGATCATAACCACTGTATTTCCTGTATCGACAAGCCTTTGGATTACTTCCATAAGTTGTTTTACATCAGCAAAATGCAAGCCCGTCGTTGGCTCATCCATAAAATACAGGGTCTTGCCGGTTGGACGCCTCGAAAGCTCGTAAGCAAGTTTTACGCGCTGAGCCTCGCCCCCAGAAAGAGTAAGCGCAGACTGGCCTACTTTGACGTAACCTAAGCCCACGGACAACATGGCATCGAGCTTATGAGCTATGGCCGGTATGTGCTCAAAGAACTTGGATGCTTCTTCTATCGTCATGTCAAGGACATCGGCGATATTCTTCCCTTTGTAACGGACATCAAGTGTGTCGGCATTGAATCTACGGCCATGACAGACGTCACAGGTGATGTAAACATCTGGCAAAAAGTTCATCTCGATCTTTATGGTACCGTCACCCTGGCAGTTCTCACATCGACCGCCTTTGACGTTAAAGCTGTACCTGCCTGCTTTCCATCCCCTAGCCTTCGACTCAGGAAGGCTCGCAAACAACTCGCGAATGGCAGTAAAGACGCCAACGTAGGTAGCAGGATTAGACCTCGGCGTTCTCCCAATTGGGCTTTGGTCGATATTGATGATCTTATCGATGTTCTCCAAACCTTCTATGCTGTCATAATCCCCTTCCTGCATAGAGGTTCGCATGACGCGGTTGGAAATAACCGGGTAAAGAAGATCCGTAAGGAGCGTACTCTTACCCGAGCCAGATACTCCTGTAATGCACACAAACATACCCAGCGGTATTCTTACGTCGATGTTCTTCAGGTTATGCTCGCGCGCTCCAACGATGCGAATCGCCTTGCCATTGCCCTCACGGCGCACCGCAGGCACATCGATCCTTAGTTTGCCTGCAAGAAACTGACCCGTGAGGCTCTTTTCTGAGCGCATCACTTCCTCAGGAGTACCTTGTGCAACCACTCGCCCGCCGTGTTCGCCAGCCCCTGGGCCGAGGTCCACAATATAATCTGCCGTCCTCAAGGTTTGTTCATCGTGCTCCACAACGATGAGGGTATTTCCGAGGTCCCTTAGGTACGTAAGTGTGTCGATAAGCCTTTGATTGTCCCGTTGATGCAATCCGATTGATGGTTCGTCAAGAATGTAGAGCACGCCGACCAATGAGCTCCCAATTTGCGTGGCAAGACGAATCCGCTGCGCTTCTCCACCAGAGAGCGACGAAGCCTTACGCTCCAAGGTTAGGTAGTCCAAGCCGACATTCTTCATAAAGTTCAGTCTTGCTTTGATTTCCTTTGTTATCTGTTTGGAAATCTGCTTTTCTATGTCCGTAAGCTGTAAGCTGGTAAAAAACTTTAGGGCCTCCTCCACAGACATCGACGTAACTTCGTAGATATTCCTGTCACCAATGGTTACCGCAAGCGCCTCTGGCCTAAGCCGCTTTCCCTGGCAGACACTACAGGGCTTTTCAGTCATAAACCCTTCAAGCCATGTCTTTATACCATCAGAATTTGTCTCCATATAGCGACGTTGGAGATCTGGCAGGATTCCAGTGAATCTCGTGTCATATTCGAAGTGGCCGGTGTTTTGGCGATTGTCATAATGCACCCGGATTTCTTCGTCAGAACCATACAGAATGGCATCCATGACTTTTTTGGGTAGTTCAGCAAAAGGTGTATCCAACGAAAAATTATAGTGCTTAGCGAGCGCCTCAAACCGAGACCGGTTCCAGGCCGATGACGGATTGTATGGAATGCAACCACCCTCATTGAAAGACAGGGACGGGTCCGGGATGACGAGCGCAGGATCGAATTCTAGATTGACCCCAAGGCCGGAACACGCTGGGCAAGCGCCTTGTGGTGCGTTAAAAGAAAAAAGCCGGGGTTCTATTTCGGGTAAAGAAATTCCGCATTCGGGGCATGCACCCTTTTGGCTAAAGAATTCCTCTTTTGTACCTTCGTTCGTTTCCCGAGTGACAATAACGATGCCGTCAGCCACTTGAAGCGCCGCCTCGAGCCCTTCGGAAATCCTGCGCCTGGTATCTGGTCCCAGACGTATACGGTCCACGACGATATCAATCGTGTGCCTTTTCTGTTTTTCCAGCGCCGGGACTTCCTCTAAGTCGTAGAACTCACCGTCGACCCTTGCCCTCGTGAATCCCTGTTTTCTTGCATCCTCCAAAAGTTTCCGGTGTTCGCCTTTCATCGCCCTGACGACAGGTGCTAAAATCTGCAACTTGCTGCCTGCTGGCCACGAGTTGATGACATCCAGAATTTGGTCGATGCTTTGTTCCTTTATGACTCGACCACAGTTGGGGCAATGTGGTACACCGATACGCGCATAAAGAAGCCTAAAGTAGTCATAAATCTCGGTGATCGTGCCCACAGTGGAACGCGGGTTACGATGCGTTGTCTTTTGTTCTATAGAAATGGCTGGCGAGAGCCCTTCAATATAGTCCACGTCCGGCTTGTCCATTCGTCCCAAGAACTGTCGTGCATATGCAGACAGTGACTCGACATACCGACGCTGGCCTTCTGCAAAAATCGTATCAAATGCGAGCGAACTTTTCCCTGACCCTGAAAGTCCCGAGATTACTATAAGTTTGTTACGCGGTAGTTCGAGATCAACGTTCTTCAGGTTGTGCTCTCGAGCACCTTTTATAATTAGTTTATCCATGATTTGCACAGCAAAGATATGCTACTTGCGCGCAGATGACAAGTACTGGCTTACAAATGTGTAGTAGTACTGCATGCAAGACCAGGCTATACGTTGAATTTGAAGAAGACTATATCGCCGTCCTGAACAACGTAGTCCTTACCCTCCTGACGCAGTTTGCCTGCTGCCTTCACTGCAGCCTCTGAGCCATAGGTGACAAGGTCATCGAAGGAGTACACTTCCGCCTTTATGAAACCGCGCTCAAAGTCGGTATGAATCACACCTGCGGCCTGAGGCGCTTTGTCGCCTGCCCTGATCGTCCACGCACGGCATTCGTCGGCACCTGCAGTGAAAAAAGTGCGCAATCCAAGCTGCCTATATGCTGAGTGAATAAGGCTCGAAAGTCCAGACTCGGCAAGGCCGATATCGGCCAAAAAGGCTTGACGCTCGTTGGGATCCTGAATGTCGGCAAGCTCTGCTTCGTACTTGCCACAGATAACAACGGCCTCTGAACCCAAGGACTGCGCTATTCTGCGCACTTCGTCCACGTATGGGTTGTCGCCGAGGCCCAACTCGTCCACATTACACACAAAGATTTCTTTTTTCATGGTAATGAGAAAAGCAGAGCGTATCGCATCCTCTTCCTCTTCTTCGAGCGCTGCGAGTCTTGCCGGCTTCCCTTCTTGTAATAGTGGTCTTATTTTTTCAAGCGCTGAAATTTCTTTCTCGGAATCCTTTCGAACTTGGGGGTCTTGTACTTTCAGCTGCTTTTGAAGCTTCTCGATCCGTTTGTCCACAGTCTCAAGGTCTGCAAGTGCCAATTCAGTATGGATGACGTCAATGTCATTTGCTGGATCGATTCTATTGGAAACATGGATGACATCCGGATCTTCGAAGCAGCGTACAACATGAGCAATCATACCCACTTCGCGAATGTGCGAAAGGAACTGATTTCCCAAGCCCTCCCCTTTTGATGCGCCTGAGACCAGACCTGCGATGTCCACAAACTCTATCGTGGCAGGGACCCTTCGTTTAGGTTGAAACTTCTCGACAAGAACGTCGAGCCGAGGATCCGGAACCGCGACGATGCCATAATTAGGATCGATGGTGCAGAAGGGGTAGTTTGCTATTTCGGCCTTTGCGCTCGTCAGGGCAGAAAAAATAGTAGATTTCCCAACATTGGGAAGGCCGACAATTCCACAATTCAATGCCATTTAGTGCCTCGTTTTGCTTTGTTAGTGGTCAGTCTGCGATTATCCTAGAAACGCTTACTTCTTGCAATATGGTGTAATACAGGAGAAACCTTTGGCTAGAAAGCTATTTGAAGCTAGAAACCGTTTTGTTCAATGAAACGGAAGTTCTAAAAAATGAAAAACTTTACGTTTTTGTAAAGTCGATGTAGTATGTAGTTAAACAATACGCGAAGGAGCCGCCAATGTCCGAAGTTCTTCCTGAGTTCTCACAGAATGCCAACAATATGCGCAAATCGGTTATTCGTGAGCTGCTTAAGCTGACCCAGCAACCCAACATTATTTCTTTTGCGGGAGGGTTGCCTGCCCCAGAAACCTTCCCTGTCCAAGACTTAGAAGAGGCGACACAACGGGTTTACAAGAAATCGGCGGTTGCGGCGCTCCAGTATGGAGCCACAGAGGGAGAGAATCCTTTAAAGACGGAGTTGATCAAGTATGAAAACTCGCGTGGAATACAAGTAGGTAAAAACAATCTGCTCATAACTTCGGCAAGTCAGCAAGCGCTCGACATGATGCCCAAGATTTTCCTTGACCCGGGCGATTGTGTCCTAGCAGAGCGGCCAACCTATTTGGGAGCTATCCAGGCGATTCAGTCCTATCAAGGCAAGATTATTGGTGTTCCATCGAGTGCAGATAACGATGGCTTTGATATGGTAGAGATGGAAAAACGCTACGAACGCGCAAAAGCCTATGGCGAGAAGGTCAAGTACATCTATGTAATTCCAGATTTCCAGAATCCTTCTGGAATCTGCTGGAGTTTGGAGAAGCGAAAAGCCCTTTTAGATTTCGCATATAGAGAAAAGTTATTTGTGGTAGAGGATGCACCGTATAGAGAGATTAGGTTTATGGGCGAGAGCATTCCTTCCATCTACGAACTCGATCAAAAGGGTAAGAACGAAGGAAACGTGATATGCCTCAAGACATTCTCCAAGATATTGGCTCCGGGGACGCGTGTGGGCTGGATTCTGGCGCGAGAGGATATAATCCAGAAGTTGGTGATTGCAAAACAGGCTATCGACCTCTGCACGAGTCCATTTATGCAGTATGTGATTGCCGAATATCTCTCGATGGGCAAACTCGATGCGCTCATCCAGGCTACCAGAGATAACTATAGAGAAAAGCGCAACTTCATGCTGAAAATGCTGGAGAAGTATATGCCAAAGCGTTTCGATCTGACCTGGACAAAACCGGAAGGTGGCTTGTTCCTTTGGATATCGCTGCCACACTATATCGATACAGAAAGGATGTTCTATAAAGCCGTTGAAAAGAATGTCGCTTACGTTATCGGGTCTGCTTTCTATTTCGACGAGGCTGAACTCAACTGCATGCGCATCAATTTCTCGTATTCGTCCTTCGAGCAAATCGAAGAAGGCGTCAAACGGCTTGCATCGGTCATTCAGGACGAAATAGATGCCCACGAATCAGGACCACGAGGGCAAACGTGTCCAGAGGGCGTCTGCTAGAATGTCGTTTTATGAGCTGATCTAAAAATTCTCTCACAATTCCTTGATTCTTAAAGACTGTTTTGGTTATTTTACCGCTAGGGCTGTGTTTCAATCCTGCATTCAATCCGTTTGGATGCAGGATTTAGTGTTTTTTGAGCCCTTAAGGTTAACCTTACGACGAAAGCAGGAGTTAAGAATGGGAATCATCGAGCTAAAGGATGTTCATAAAGTTTATCCGTTGGGCAAGGTTGAAGTACCGGCCGTAAAAGGTGTTACATTTAGCATAGAAAAGGGAGACTTTGTTTCCATTGCAGGACCTTCCGGCGCTGGAAAGTCTACAATCCTCAATATGATCGGGCTAATCGATACCCCGACTTCAGGAGAAGTTATCATTGACGGAAAGCCAACTTCCGGACTTTCAGATAAAGAACTGACACGTTTTCGGCACGAAGTCCTGGGATTTGTTTTCCAGTCATTTAACCTTATTCCGGTTCTTAATGTGTGGGAAAACATCGAATTCCCGCTCTTACTGGGCAAAACGCGCATAAAGCCCAGCGAGAAAAACGACTGGATAGACTGGCTTATAAAAGAAGTTGGGCTCACCGAATGGAGAAACCACAAGCCGAATGAGCTGTCCGGCGGGCAGCGGCAGCGTGTAGCAATAGCGCGTGCACTTGTTACAAAACCGTATATTGTCCTTGCCGATGAGCCCACTGCCAACCTCGATTCGGCGACTGGTGAGCAGATTATCGAGCTCATGAAAAAAATAAACCGCGAAATTGAAACGACGTTTATTTTCTCTACCCATGACGCAAAGATAGTTGCGGTTGCCGACCATATCATTAGGCTTCAGGATGGCCTCGTGATTGAGAATACCCGACGTGGTGTGGACTCGACTCAAAACGACTATACCACTCAAGATTCTACAACGGGAGAATGAGCCCAATGCCTGTAACCCTAAAAATGGCCTTACGAAATGTAAGGGAACATAAGTCAAAAAGCCTGATTATCGGTATCCTCCTCTTGGTGGGTGCCTTTGTGATAGTTCTGGGCAATGCCTTTATGGATGCATCTAAAGCAGGGATTCGCACATCATTTACCGAAAATTACACAGGCGACGTTTTTGTCTCTGGAATATCTGAAGATGGAGATGTTTCGCTTTTCGGAGTAATGTCTCCTGGTGGGATGGCGCCCACGCCGACGATCCCTGATTATGAGAAAGTCTTTGCTAAGGTTACCTCCATGCCCAAAGTGGCAAAAGCGTCAGGCATGGCAACTGGCTATGGTATTGTTACGAAAGAAGCCAATAACGAGGAAGATTCGACAGACACGGTGCAGGCGAATACTCAAAGTCAATCGAGTTCTGCAGCAAGTACTGCGACGGCCACCGCCTCACAGGATTCCACCAGCGCAGATGCCAGCAAGACTACCAGTTCGGGCAATTCCCAAGACATGATGGAAAAAATGATGCCTGATATGCGATTCCTTTTTCTTTTCGGCATCGATGCAAACAACTATTGGGACGTTTTTGATTCGGTTCAGCTTGCTTCCGGAAGCCGTCTGAAGCCTGGTGAAATTGGCATAATTCTCAACGAAAAATACATGGATTCCATATCCAAATCCATTGGCAAAACCTTACATATCGGAGACACCCTTGTAATTCAAGGTATGTCATCTATGGGAATGAAGCTTCGCGAAGTGCCAATCGTTGGCACTTACGTGCAGCGCGACGAAGGCTCAATGCCGGAGCAACTCGCTTTTATCGACATAAACACCTTGCGTGTAATGGCTGGCATGACTGTAGGAGCCAATGAAGCGATTAAGCTGAGCGCTGAGAATACGAACATGCTTTCTACTGAAAATCCCGACGAGCTTTTTAGCAGCGATTTGGTAGTGAGCCCTACCAGTTCAAGTGGGTTTAACGAAGCTAGACTCCAAGCGCAGCTTGCAGACAAAACAGTGAGCATGAAAGCAAATGAAGCCGACACTGGAGCGTGGCAATTCATAGTTATAAGGACAAAACGCCCCTCCGACAGTGCGTCGGTTATCAAGGAATTAAACGACTACTTTAATGAAGAAGGTATTGCTGCGGTGGCCGGAGACTGGCAGAAGGCTGCAGGGCCATATGGTCAGTCTGTGGACGTGATCAGAATAGTGTTCTCCATCGCCATTTCGGTTCTCTTTATTGTAGCAATAATCATCATAATGAATACTTTTGTAATCTCTGTCATAGAGCGGACAGGGGAAATCGGCACGATGCGTGCAATCGGGGCCGACAAAGGCTTTATTAGAAAGCTTTTTGCGGCAGAATCGCTCACTTTGTCGGTGATTTTTTCAACTATAGGAGCGTCGCTGGCCCTCTTGGTAGTTACGGTAATACGTTTGCTCAAGATTTCGTCCGGTAACATGTTCTTTGAAGTGCTGTTCGGCGGAAAGTACATTTCGCCTTTCGTAACACCACTCAACTTTTTTGGCGCGATTTTGGCTATGTCGCTCGTCGGATTCTTAGCACATCTCTATCCTGTTTCGGTCGCGCTCAAGATCCAACCGGTTCAGGCCATGCAGAGCGAGTAGGAGAAACGAAATGAATTTTGTAATACCACGCATAGCGTTTAGAAATCTCTCGAGGCAGAAAAAGCGAAGTATACTCTTGGGAAGCGCCATCGCTTTCGGCATCATGATTGTTACTTTGATGAATGGCTTCTCTGGTGCACTCATTCAGAATATTTCTGAGAACTTTGCTTATCTAATGGCTGGCCATGTTTTTATCCAAGGCCAAGAAAGAACCGCTTCTGGCAAGAAAGTGTCGGTCATAAGCGACGATTCTGAAATCATGCAGGCATTAAAAAGCTCCGGCGTTCAATATATGCAAGCTACACGTACGAGTGAGATGTCAGCTTCTCTCATTTTTGAAAGCAAAACGGTGCGGCAAACGTTGACAGGTATTGAAATGGACACCAATCCATTCCTGCGACAGAGACTAGTGCTAAAACAAGGCTCGTGGGCATCAGTTTCTCAGCCCGACGCCCTCATACTCACAGAAAAAGTTGCAAAAAAGCTGAAAGTCCAAATTGGTGACAAGATCATCGCGTCGCTACAGACAGTTACGGGTCAAAACAACATTGCCGATTTTACTCTTGTGGGAATCAGTACTGACACGGATCTGGCTACTTCAACGATGGCATATGTAAACCTTGGTTATCTCAATCAGGCTATTGGGCTCAAACCGAACGAATATATGTCGCTCGGACTTATGCTGGACGATATGCGCCAGGCAACACCTTCAGCAGAAAAGATTCTTGTTGCCCTAAAGAGCGAAGGTTTACAGACCTTCCCAAGAGGGGCAACGGACGGCAATGGTAACCAGACACCTTTCCAAGTGTTACTGCAAAATCAGAATGAGGAGACCTGGAGTGGCATCAAGTACCGCGTTTACACTATTGACGATCTCATGTCCTCGGCAAAGAGCATAGTGACGGCATTGGATACGGCAACCTTTATTGTTCTTATCATTCTCTTCGCGATTATCATGATTGGTATCAATAATACGTTCCGAATGACAATGTATGAACGCATTAAGGAAATCGGCACGATGCGGGCTATAGGTGTGCAGCGTAACGAAGTGAGGTGGCTATTCTTGTTCGAAGCGCTCTTTCTGGCGCTTGGCGGAATCGTGGCGGGCCTGGGGCTTGGCTATATCGTAATGAATCTGTTGTCGCTCATAAACTTTGGTACGAATTCACCTGCGTTCCTGCTGCTTAAGAATGGGCATTTAAGCTTCTATTTACCGCCACTTCGTGCACTGCTGAATATAGGCACCATCGTTGTATTGACACTTCTGGCTGCGCTCTTCCCGGCCAATTCCGCTGCAAAGTTGGAACCAGCGGTAGCACTGAGATCGACCAAGTAGTGTCGAGATTTACATAAAGGAGTAAAGTATGGGTTTTTCAATGAATAAGCGAAGATTTGTTAAGAAATCTCGCCTAACACGAACAAGTAGACTGGCTGTTTTGACCTTGTTGGTTGCTTTGCTGGCTCTTGCCCCACTTGCCGCGTTTGCAGATACACTTCCAATTGCGGAGGCGAACAAGATCCTCAAAGAACTCGATGCAACAAGTAATTTTTCAGATAAGGACTTCAGTGCGCTCTTCACTATTGTTTCTGAAAAGCCTGGTGAGAAGCAGACAGTCACTCAGGCGCGCGTTTTTAGGCGGGATGCAAAGAAGCAGTTCACTATTTTGATTATGCTTCCGGAGGTCAACAAAGGACAGGGCTACCTTACTGAAGGCGACAACCTTTGGTTCTACGATCCATCGAGCAGAAAGTTTTCTCACTCTTCTATAAAAGAGAACTTGCAGAATACAAAGGCGAAAAACGCCGACTTTAAGTCTTCGTCTTTGTCCGATGATTATACTATCGCTGCAGTTTCCGATGGAAAACTTGGAAATTTCGGCGTATGGATTTTCGATTTGAGCGCCAAAAACAACGAAGTCCCTTACGACAAACTGAAGCTCTATATCCGAAAAGATAAGCATATGATTTTGAAGCGAGAGGACTATGCGGTGAATGGCAGGCTAATGCGCACGACCCTTATTCCTAAGTATGTTGAACTGGACGGCAAGTTGCTTGCTTCCCAGATGCTTATTGTAGACGAAATCAATAAGGGTGAAAAAAGCCAGATTACGATGACAGAACAGTCTGTTGATAAATTGCCCGATAAGGTCTTTACAAAGGCATTTTTGGAGCAGGTCAACAGATAACGATGAAGTAAGTGGAGGATATCCCTAATTCAAGCATGTGTGAGGAGTCTGTTTGAGTGTTTTGACGGGTTTTGATGTGCGGTGAATGTGGGATAATCCTTTCTTGCCATTTGAAAGGAGTGGTGCATGAAAAAGCGCATTTCATTTTACAGTCTTATTATATTGCTAACTTTTGGTCTTACAATGAGCCTGCCACTGTGGGCACAGGACACGGGCTCAGATTCCAACGCTTCTATGGACGAGCTCTTTAGCGGGGAAGATACGGTAGAAACCCCTACTCCGACAACAACCCAGGCTACTAATCCGGTAAGCGATGCCTTGTCTTTGGGCAAGGTACGGATTGGTGGCACGGTTTCTGGTTTGCTTGGCCCAAGTTTTAAGTGGAATGAACCCTGGACAGGAGGTTCGAGCTTTTTTTCGCCAGAGAGTTCCGGGCTCAATGCGACACTAAAGTCCATGCTCTATGTGGATGCAAGACCGGTTGAAGATTTTAGATTTCATGGGTCTGTTAAGACTAACTGGGCCCAGAAGTCAACATCCTTCAGCGGCGGTGCGAGCACTGACGAGCCCAATGAAATGGTGACTGACGTAAGTATTTTTGAGCTTTTTGCTGACTTCTCGCTTGATGACAGCGTTTTCTTTAAATTTGGGAAGAGCACCGTCAAATGGGGTGTTGGCTACTTTTGGAGCCCCGCCGACGTTATCAATCTAGCTTCGATCAACATTCTAGACCCAACAGCCCAGCGCGAGGGACCGGTCAATTTCCAGGTGACTATCCCCATTAAGGGAACTCAGAACAATGTTTATCTCTTGACAGTTCTGGATGAAGACGATCTCGCTTTCGATACAACTGCACTTGCGGCACGGGCAGAATTCCTGCTGGGTAACTATGAGCTTGGTGCAGGACTCTACTACCGCAACGACACTGCAGAGCGGGCTATGGCCACCGTAACAGGCCCCTTGGGAAACTTCGATGTATTCGGGGAAGCCATGGTTTCGCATGGCAGTGCAAAAAAGTTTTTGACTTCCATAGAAACAACCTCCCCATACATTCACGCTACGACGGTTGCCGAAAATCGCGACAAGTATTATTTTTCTGCAACGACTGGTTTTCTCTATTCCGATTCGAACAATAACTTTACTGTCGCTGGACAGTATTATTACAATGGTGAGGGGTATTCCAACGAGGACAGAACATCCCTCATAACGCAGGCAGAATCTGTGATGGCTGCAGTGCCGGCTTCCGGAGAGACACTGATGGAAGCGCTTACCGGTGCAATTCTTGGATCGGGCCGCCATTATATTGGCGCAAGTGTGTCTAAAAGCCAACTCTTTACCGACAAGCTTTCGGCATCGGTTGTGGCAGTGGTCAATTTGTCTGATATTTCGGGTATGGTAAGGCCTTCCATTGGATGGGATGTTACTGATTATTTCTCAGTTGATCTTTCCAGCACTTTCTTTTGGGGCAGCGGAAAGGATGAATACATTCTCTTGGGTGGAGGCAATGCGAGCGTTGCGCTCTCCTTGAGCGGTACGCTGAGCGGTGCTTTCTAGGCACCAGTATTTGATGGTTTTTGGCGCCACTGGCTGTGGCGCCAATTTTTTGTCACCACTTTTCTTTCGCTGCTTTTGTGACGCCACTTTTTGGCATCATTCATTGTGATTTTGTTGCCGTTATGAAGAAGGTATGGTTTAATAGTGAGCATCACTCCAATGCCAACTGTGCTTGGAGATGAGCAGAAAGGAAGAGAGATGAGAATCCACAAAATTTCTGATAGGGTTTATGCGATTCATGCGGACATAAAAAGTGATGACCTTTTTGAGGGCATTTGGCCGATACCATATGGTGTCTCACTCAATTCATATATTGTAATGGGCGAAAAAATCGCCGTCATCGATCTTGTGCGTGATTGGGTTGGAGCACCTGCAGAGTTTTCTATGCAGCTTGCATCGATCGGTCTTGAGGCTAAAGATATCGACTATCTCGTCCTAAACCATCTTGAACCAGACCATACGGGCTGGCTTGCAGAGTT
>JBDKTP010000115.1:0-4515 GCA_039680115.1 Rectinema sp. | reverse complement strand
GGCCAAAGCTATGGTTCGCGTCAACGCTCCCGTCGAACCAGACTGGGACAAAAATCGAGTTTACAAGGAAAAGTACGGCAAATACTGCGCCGTCCGTGATGCCCTCGATTCGGTGTGGGACAGATTCGCCGTATAAAGTCGTATGAAATCTGTGGTACGACATGATGACAGGAGTGGCAATTTGATAGCCATGAGCAATTTGAAAGCCGAGAAAGGAGATTTGTATGCTTGAAGAGTTAAAGAATGCGGTCTTGAAGGCAAATCTTGAACTGCCCAAATATGGCCTTGTCACTTTTACTTGGGGGAATGTATCCGGCATTGACCGGCAGAAGGGACTTGTCGTCATAAAGCCATCGGGCGTCGAGTACGACGTCATGCAGGCGGATGACATGGTAGTAGTGGATCTAGCCGGCAAGGTGGTGGAGGGTAGGCTCAAACCTTCTTCTGACATGCCGACCCATGTCGAGCTTTACAAGGCCTTTCCTCACCTTGGAGGTATTGTGCATACCCATAGTCGTTGGGCAACGATCTTTGCGCAGGCGGGCATCGGCATTCCTGCGCTGGGAACCACCCATGCTGACTCATTCTACGGCGAAATTCCCTGTACCCGCGCCATGACAACAAAGGAAATAGAAGGTGATTACGAAAAAGAAACCGGCACCGTGATAATCGAGCGGTTCCGATATCTTAATCCCGACGACGTGCCCGCTGTCCTCGTGCGGAGTCATGGTCCCTTTACCTGGGGCTCGAGCCCTGCCGAAGCGGTGCACAACGCCGTTGTCCTGGAAGAAGTGGCCATGATGGCTTGGCATGTTTTGGCCCTGCAAGGCGAGATTGAACCCATGCAACAGACTTTGCTGGATAAGCATTTCTTCCGCAAGCATGGACCGAATGCGTATTACGGCCAGAAGTAACCATGTAGGGGACACAAGCGTTGCAACTTGCGAATAAGTCTGACAAGCGAGAGCGATACGTGATGAAGAAATACCAATTAGGGCTTTACGAAAAGAGTATGCCGGCAAACCTCACCTTGCACGAGAAGCTCGTAGAGACCAAACAAGCCGGCTTTGACTATATGGAACTCTCCATAGACGAAACCGAAGAAAAACTTGCTCGGTTGCAATGGACAAAAGGGGCAATAAAAGAACTCGTAAACGCAATGGCGGACGAGGCTGTACCCATTAAGTCCCTCTGTTTGAGTGGGCACAGACGGTATCCCCTGGGCCATCCGGATCCTGCGGTCCGGAAGCGCAGTCTGGAAATCATGCAGGGAGCCATTGTGCTGGCGGCACGACTTGGAGTGCGCATAATTCAAATCGCAGGCTACGACGTCTATTACGAACCCTCTACCGATGCAACGAAGCAGGATTTTGCGCAAAACCTCGCTCTTGCGGCAGAAATGGCTGCGCGTGAGGGAGTCGTACTCGCTTTTGAGACCATGGAAACCGAGTTTATCAACACTGTTTCCAAAGCGCTTGCCTGGGTAGACGCAATTCAGTCGCCCTACCTGCAGATTTATCCGGATTCGGGAAACATCTCGAACGCAGCGCGGCTGTATGATGGGAATCCTTGCGACGACCTGCGGACGGGGCGCGGTCATCTTGTGGCGCTCCATCTTAAGGAGGCAAAGCCCGGTGTCTATCGGGACTTGCAGTACGGAGAAGGTACCGTCGATTTTCCTTCGCTCGCGAGCACAGCCTATGAGCTGGGTGTACGGCTTTTTGTGGGCGAATTCTGGTACGACGGAAAGTCCGATTGGCGCCAGACGCTTCGCCTTAACGCAAAATTCCTTAGGAATGCGATTGCCTGAACTCGGAATGCAATAACCTGAACTTATTTCGGTCCGTTTTTTGATACCGGGGTTTCAGCAGGTAGAATACTTAAAAAATCGTTAAAAGAATACGCGTCTTTTTTGCAGTTCTGCGCTCTTGAAGGTAGTCAACCTTATTGCCTGTTTCATAGTATTGGCGAAACGAAATAAGGAGCGTTTATGCGTACGGAGCGTACACAACAGACAAGGGGTGTGGAACAGGCAAGAACTCGCGACGGTTTTGCATCGAGCATTGGCGCATTTGCGGCGACGCTTGGTTCAGCAGTGGGCCTTGGGAACATTTGGAAATTCCCGTACTTGACTGGCTCAAATGGGGGCGGTGCATTTGTTCTGGTCTATTTGGGTTCTGTTTTTTTAGTAGGCTTGCCAATTCTTGTGGCAGAACACCTGATCGGACGGAAAACGAGGCTCAACGCCATTCACGCGTATGGTTCGATAGTGCCTAAAGCTAAATACTGGTCTTTGATTGGTTGGGCAGGATTCCTTTCTGCAATCTTTATAATGGCATTTTATACCGACGTTTCGGGCTGGGTTTTTGCGTACATATTTAAGGCGATCGCAGTCGCGTTTACAGGTGGCGGGCTGAACGCGGAGACCTTTGCTAGCTTGGCAGGGGGCACGTGGGAACCACTTTTGTGGCAATTCCTCGTTCTGTGCCTGACGACGACGATCATTGCGTCTGGTGTTTCCCGCGGTATCGAGCGGGTGACCAAAACCTTGATGCCAATTCTGTTAGTGCTTCTTATTTTATGCGATATTCGCGCCCTCACACTTCCGGGGGCTTTTGCAGGGGTTACCTATCTTTTTAAGCCGGATTTTTCAAAACTCACAGGAGGCGCGATTCTTACCGCGCTGGGTCTGTCGTTTTTCAAGCTGTCGCTTGGCATGGGCACCATGACGACCTACGGCTCGTATATGCCGGAAAGCACCAAAATAGTTCCAAATGCGACACGTGTGGCCTTGGCAGATACAGTGGTCTCGCTCTTGGCGGGGCTCGCGATTTTCCCGGCAGTTTTTGCCTTTGGAGAATCGCCTGCAGGTGGACCTGGACTTCTTTTTAACATAATGCCGCTTATTTTTTCCAAAATGCCGCTTGGTTCTTTATTCACAGTCATTTTCTTTATTTTGAGCGCGATCGCGACGATGGGAGCAATGCTGAGTCTTGTGGAGGTGCCGGTTTCCTGGATGGTGGAGAAGGGCAAGATGAAGCGCCCGGTCGCGGCATACCTCACCGGCGCCATGATGTTTGCCTTGGGGATCCTGGCGACGCTTTCGCAAGGGGCTACGCTTGGCAACGTTAAAATAATGGGCAAGAATTTCTTCGATCTCTTTGATTTTCTTTCGTCAAATGTGCTTCTGCCGATTGGCGGGTTGGCCATAGCGATCCTTACAGGCTGGCTATTGAAAAAGCAGGCTATTGTGAATGAGCTGGAAAAGGGATATGGTGATGGAAAGAAACCGGGATATATCCAGCTGGTATATATCTTTATTAAGTACGTTTCGCCCGTGGTAATTTTTGTAATAATTCTAAACGGATTTGGTATCGTCTAAAGGGCAGGCGGTAGAGGATAAAAAGAGGGCCCCGCCGCACCGCACGGGGGCGGGGCGGCGGGGCCCTCTTGGGCAGCCAATGGCTTACTCCATCCTAACTACACGCTCAAGTTCACACTTTCCCGCATCTCGGCTTCCCGCCGCAGTTGCGCGTTGGAAAGCGCCGCATAAGCGCCATTCTTCTTCAGCAATTCCGCATGGGTACCTTGCTCGACAATCTGGCCATGATCTATCACAAGAATGTTGTCGGCACCGCGGATTGTAGAAAGTCGATGGGCGATTACAAAGCTCGTGCGCCCTTCCATGAGGGCAAGCATGGCTTTCTGAATGTTGACCTCGGTTCTAGTATCCACCGAGCTTGTCGCTTCATCCAAAATGAGGATCGAAGGATTGGCCAGCACGACGCGGGCAATAGCGAGAATCTGCCGTTGCCCCTGGCTTAATGAGCCACCATCTTCGCCCAGCACTGTATCGTAGCCGTTGGGCAAGTGCCGTATAAAGTCATCCGCTTCACAGGCCCGCGCTGCCGCCTCTACTTCTTCGTCTGTAGCTTCCAATCGGCCATAGCGAATGTTTTCTCTGACAGTACCGTTAAACAGGTAGGTGTCCTGTAAAACAATGCCCAAAGAACGTCTCAGATTGTCTTTCTTTATTGTCTGAATATTGTGTCCGTCGATGAGGATTTCACCCGAATCAATATCGTAGAATCGGGTGAGCAAGTTCACTATTGTTGTTTTCCCTGCACCGGTAGGTCCAACCAACGCAATGGTCTGGCCAGGCAAAGCGTGCAAATTGATATCCTTGAGAACAGGCTCGCCTTGCTTGTAAGAGAAATACACATGGCGGAACTCTACATCACCTTTAATGTCTTTAAGCTCGATAGAATCTGGTGCATCCACAATCTCCGGCTGCTCGTCCAAGACTTCGAATACACGCTCTGCACCCGCAATTGCTGCCTGAATAAGGTTGTACTGGTTGGCTATTTCGTTTATTGGCCGTGCAAACTGTTTGGAATAGCTCAAGAACGCTGCAACAACACCTACGGTGAATTGTCCGGCTATGGCCAAGGCGCCACCTGCTGCTGCGACAACGAGGTAGCTGAAATTGTTGATAAAGTTCATGAGTGGTGGAAT
>JBDKTP010000114.1:0-3285 GCA_039680115.1 Rectinema sp. | reverse complement strand
ATGAGGATGAGGCAGGAAGCCAAAGCCACACTGACGGCTGTTAGAAAAGCGATGGGGATGGCCGCAGTGTGGAATAGAATTTCAAGGAAAGCCGAAGAAACCAGGAAAAGCAAAGAGCAAAAGGCGTAAAGTCCCGCACAACGCCCTATTATACTCACTATGCAAGGCCCTACAGTAAAGCCGGCTTATACAGCAGAGCCGGCGAGCTTAGGTCACGTGGGTTCGTGCTACGCCGTTTTGTTCCAGGTTGGGACTCCAAACGCGCGAACGATTCCGCCCGGCCTGTTTTGCGTCGTAGAGAGCAAGGTCCGTTTTGCGGATAAATTCGTGAAGTGAATCCTGGGTGCCGGGAACACCGGAAAATACGCCGATGCTCACCGTTGGACAGGTGGACGTAGCGTCGACGTGAATCTCCGGTACGCTTTGCCGAAGCCTTTCCGCCACAACAAATGCTTCCCGCGTGCTCGTGTTGGGCAAAAGAGCCACAAACTCCTCACCGCCAAAGCGCACGAGGTAATCATCGGTGCGCAAAGAAGTCGCAATACTTTTTGCAATTGCCTTTAACACTTGATCCCCATAACTATGACCGCGGGAGTCGTTCACTTCCTTAAAATGGTCGATGTCGATCATCAGAACGCCAATGGGCTGATCCTGATCGCGGGCGTTCTCAAAAAGTTCCTCGCCCTTGGTTTCCAAGCCGTACCGATTGGCAACGCCAGTGAGTTTGTCGGTTCTGGCCTCTTCTTTGACGCGCGTGTGTTGCCTTGCATGCTCCACGGCGATCGAAATATGGTCAGCAAGAGCAGAAGCAATCCGCACGTGTTCCTCCGTGTAGAAGCCAGGCTTCGAGCTGTCGAGCGCCAAAAGTCCTACGGCTCGACCCTCGTACACAAGAGGAATGCCAAGCCACGAGCGTATGATCTGCGTGTTTTCTGCCTGTTGGAATCCAGCAAAATCATCTTGAACATCGTTGCAAATGATTGGTCGGCGCGAAAAAATGGCACGCGCTGCTGGATTGTCCACACCCTTTACTGGGAAGCTAAGATGTTCTACAGACCCCAATGGATAGCCATAACTGCCAATTATGCGAAGGATACCATCGTCCAGTCGCTGGACTGAGGCGCTGTCAAATGGAATAAGCCGGTGTAAATAGCTGATAACCTTGGACAGGGTTTCGTTAAAGTCGAGACTCTGATTTATACTGATGAGAAGCTCTTTGAGCGATTCAACTTCCACCAGGCGCTCTCGAATTTCGTCCCGGGCGGCTATGAGCTCAGTGATATTTGTGTCGTGGATAGAGATGACCTGAGGCTGTCCTTGTTTGTCGCGTTCAATGACTTGGATGGTTAGTTCGAGCCAGGCAATAGTGCCACTTGGAGTAACGACACGAAACTCGCTCTGCCCTTTGTCGGTTTCCCCGGACTTGAGCCTGCCCCAAAATGAAGAAAACGAATTGCGGTCTTCAGGATGAATCATGTTGAGCAAGCCAGCACAAAAGTCGTCAAAAGTTTCAGCTCCAAAAGACCTAAAGGTGTCGCTAAGGAACGTCTGCTTAGTTTTGAGGTTCACGAGCGTGAAGCCATTTTCAGCCATGAATCTGGCTGCAATCTGATTGTTGAGTAGAACTTGAGGCGCTACTTCTGGCTTTTCAATCATGGCTGTAGTATAAACATAACATGTCGCGCCCGCAAGCAGAAAGCGTTCACAAACTCCTGGCTCACACAATCCTCAACGAATATTCTGCCCGAATCAAGATTGTGCTGGAAGAACGCCATACACGGGGAGCCTCAGCATCAGATGGTGTGCTTCGACAGCCAAACCGGACGTCGGAGCAATCAAGCGGTACGCCTGTGCGGCAAGACGTCAGGAACAAGATCGTTACGGCCAAGGCAAGAGGAAATTCCCTTGGGCGCGTAGCAGATGAAGTACGTGCCTTGCAACGTGGACTTACAGGGGAGAGACGTCTTGCTGGTTCTGGTTACTTTTCCAGCGATGAGTTTCTGGAAGCGTATCTCTCGTATTATTGGCCCGTATCTTTTGTAGAAACGTATCTTGCCCTCACGGAACTCGAAGCACGGGGCATCAAGATTCCAGGTGCAAGTGTGTTGGACCTTGGCGCCGGTCCGGGGCCGGCTACTTTTGCCTGCCTTGAGTTTTTGCGCCATTTTTTGCCCCGTAACCAAGAACAGCCTTTGGTGACGCTTGTAGACGCAAATGCGACTGCACTGGAAGTTGCTAAGCGAATCGCAGCGCTGTCAGACGAAGCATCGGGCAAACAGGGCCTTGCGGCAAATCTACGATGCATTGTTTGTGATTTGCAAAGCTTTGATTGGCAAAACATGACAAAGTCTGAGCCCCAGAAATCCGCCCAAGGTAAAGACCTCGAAGACGAAGGATTCCAAGAAGATTCCGCTTTTCTAAGAGGCACTTCCTATAGTCTGATTCTTATGTGCCACAGCCTTAATGAATTATGGAATGATGAACCCGAGGCGGAAGCCGTCGAAAAACGCTTTATGCTTGTGTTGGAGGCCTGCAGGCACCTGGACGATGGAGGGTTGCTGCTTATCGTGGAGCCCGCCGCGGCGATTGCATCGCGGCCGGCCCTTATGCTGCGCGACAGACTGCTCGCGCATGCATGCGCGGCCGGCTCAGGCGGCGGGGGTTTTGTCCTGCGCTGCGCGGGGCCGTGCCCGGGATCGTTTCCTTGCCCCGCAATCGCCGCGGCGGGCGCTCAAAGCGCCAAACATACAGTGCAAAGCCAACAAGGTACAGCCGGCTCACAGCCTCAGCGTTCCTGCCATTCCCGTTGGCCTTGGAACCTTCGCGGAACGCTCGCCGAAATAGCCTCGGAAGCAGGCCTGGATCGCGATTCCGCCAAGGCAACTTGGTTTGCCCTTCAGAAATGTGCTCTATCCAATTCGGATTTGCACGCCACCGCAGACAATAAGAGCAGCGCCGTACCCGACAGCTCCACTCAGGTATATGGTCGAGTTATCTCCGAGCCACTTCTCAACAAAGCAGGACGGATTCGTTACCTCTTTTGCACAGCAACTGGGCTCGCAACGGTTTCGGCACGCGCAGAAGACGAGTATGCAAAGAAGATCGGTTTTTTCACTCTGGAAAGAGGCGATCTTGCAGAATTCTCTGACCTCGAGATCCGTCCTGGCGAACACAATTTTGGAATACAAAAAAGCAGCCAGCTTTCCGTCGTGTTCAAGATTCCACGGATACACTAGCTGCTGTCCATCCCCCTCTGCAGGGTCTGCGGATCTGAGGTTTACGGGC
>JBDKTP010000113.1:0-8579 GCA_039680115.1 Rectinema sp. | reverse complement strand
AGTCTGTGAAATGTGCTTGTTTTGTTGGCTGTTCGCTATGGGGCAAGAACCCTCCTTCCATTCCAACAAGGTAAAGCCGAGGTTTGAACAGGCGTAACACCCCGTTTTATTCCCCGGAAGTGGGAAGGCAGCGGAAACCACGCGCACTTCTAACTGGTGAGCGTGAGTATCGGTCTTGATCGGTTCTTGTCCTGAATCCTCTTTGGAATCTTTGGCCGCCAGAAGATAAGACAGAACCATTTTTTCTTTGGGCAAACCGGCAGATCGAGACAGGTCCTCGAGCCAGGGCGGCGCACTTTCCGTGCTCAACGTAAAGTGGCACCATGGGTACTTTGGTCTCCATTTTGGCATAACGACAGGTGTCATCTTAGCGAGCATCTTGCCAGCTTTTGCATCTTCGTCACCACCTAGAGAACGGAAAAAACCTGGCATGGGACAAGCGCATTGGTGTGGGCAAGGACCGATCGGCATTATTCCACGTGCCACCAGTGCAGCACGCATTGCACTTATAAAGGCACCGGAGCGGGGGTCTCCAGGCTCGACAAGGAGAATTGTACCTGAGTCCTTTATGTATGACAAAAGCTTAGCAGCATTCTGAGTCGCTTTGGTGCCAAGTGGCGCCTCACCTTTCCAAAAAAACTCGTTGAACATGTTAGCTTCTGCCAGGAGGTCGACTTTTTCAAATCTCTCTACTGGTCTCTCTCCTGGCGAGCTACTGCCTGTGCTTGTCTGTACTCGCAAGGGAGTCCCGAATGCAAGTTGTATAAGCTCGATTTTCCAGGGAGGCAATTCGCCTCCGATCTTGACACAGAGACTTTCAAAAATCGCTTTCCCAATGGCAAGAATGCGCTGCGTTTTGTCTGCGCAGTAAATTGTAAGTGGAGTTTTGCGCAGTTCGGGCCGGGAAGCGTACAGTGCCATTGGAAAAGTGAGCGGACCAGAGCCAAAGTCCAGGACACTTGAGCCTGTAGTCAGAAAGAGAGGGGCGTTTTTCAATATAGATGAAAGCCTAAGTATATTCCAAGGAAGAAAATATCGGCAGTATGCTGAGCTGAAGGCGGGTGCACCCAAATACTCTGCAAAACGATGTTGCTTCTCAGAAGTGAGGTCTTCCCACAGCCGCCGAATGTCGCCAGGCAATTGTTGTCGATGCCGTTGGTTTAGGGGCATGACTTCATCAAGTGCCCTTGGAAGCACGGCCAAAACCTCAATGCAACTCTCTGGTACCGCAAACTCTTGCAGTACACGTGGTGAAGAACTCCCAGAAAGCCGTGAAGAATGTGACGATGCCGTTTGTAGGCCTGCTTGCTTAGGTCTAGTCATAGACCTGGAGCATAGCACGATACGAGAATCTGTGGCCAGCATCGACCACGGCCGGCAAGGTCGCGCCCCGCCGGCCGCCGGCCCCGTGCAGTTTACTCCAGACTGAGCACGACCTTGCCGGCCTGCCCGGACAACATCGCCTCAAAGCCCTTGGCATAATCATCGAACGGCAACCGGTGTGTAATCACCGGGCTAATATCCAACCCAGACAGCAGCATGGCCTGCATCTTGTACCACGTCTCGAAGATTTCGCGGCCATAAATTCCCTTGATGAACAGGCCGTTAAAAATGACTTTGCTCCATTGGATGCCCGCGCCATCGGGCTGCAATCCCAAGAGCGCCATTCTTCCGCCGTTGTACATGTTTTCGATCATTTGATCCAGCGCCTGCGGGCTACCGGACATCTCCATGCCGACATCAAAGCCGCCGACCATGCCCAATTCGTGTTGGACATCTTTGAGCGATTCTTTGCTGACATCCACGACCCGTGTTGCCCCGAGTTTTTTGGCGAGGTCGAGCCGGTAAGGGATCATGTCCGTGACGACGACGTTGCGTGCTCCAACGTGTTTCGCTATGGCCGCGGCCATGCAGCCGATTGGGCCTGCGCCCGTTATGAGGACGTCTTCGCCCACAAGGTCAAAAGACAGCGCCACATGGGTCGCGTTGCCGTACGGATCGAAGATGGCCGCAATATCGTCCGGGATCGACTCGTCGACATGCCAAAGATTGCTCGATGGTACCGAGACATACTCTGCAAAGCAACCATCGCGGTTGACGCCGATTCCGATTGTATTTGGGCAGAGATGCCGTCTTCCTGCTCTGCATGCGCGGCAGGTTCCGCACACGATGTGCCCTTCTGCGGACACTCGTTCGCCTATTTTGTAGCCACGGACCGCCCTGCCCATGTCTACAATCGTTCCCACAAACTCGTGGCCGGCAGTCTGTCCCACTTTGATGGTCTTTTGTGCCCAGTCGTTCCAACTCCATATATGAACATCAGTTCCACAAATTGCGGTCTTCTTTACCTTGATAAGGACGTCGTTATCTCCAATGGCGGGTATTGGAACATCTTCCATCCAAAGACCAACTTCCGCTTTGCTTTTGACTAAGGCTTTCATGGCGTTATCTCCTTTTCTTCATTATTAGCTCATTATACTCCCGAAATCGAAAAGTCGAAATCGAAAACTCAAGATCGCCACCATTGGGTGGGGACCCATGAGGCCCTATACGGTTTTCTGCGGCCCGTTGTAGTTAAATGGGACCCATGCGGTTCAGAGCATGAAGAAAAGTGCAGCCCCGCAAACGGCCACTGTCGCGCCGACAACTTCCTTCCACGAAGTCTTTTGTTTCAAAATCAATACCGACGGCGGAATTATGAGCACAGGGGTGAGCGCCATGAGCGTACTCGCGGTGCCAGCCTGTGTGTTTTGTACTGCAAAAAGGGAAAACACCACTCCCAGGAAAGGTCCGAAAATAGAACCTGCAAAAATCGAGCGCATGCCCCCTTTGTCTTTCGGGGACTCGACAAAGATGTGTTTGGACTGACCAATGACAAGCGCATGGATGGCAAATCCTGCGATGGCTGCCAGAATTCTGATTTGAGTCCCTGCTATCACGTCGTAACCACCCAATCCAACTTTGGACAGAACTAAACCGGCCGCCTGAAAGACTGTGGACAAGAAGGCAAAGAGATAACCTTTTCGTAGCTTGGGCATCTTAAGCTCTTCGTTTTTCCGTTCTTCTTCTGTCTGATGTCGCGGAACAACAACCATAAGAATACCTGCCACGACAATCACCATTCCGATTAGCCTTGCAGGAGCCATTGTCTCACCTAAAAAAAGATAAGCGAAAAGTGCCGTAAAAAAGGGTGTGATTGCCTGAAAAACTACGGCTTTTCTTGCTCCTATATAGACATAGGCATTGAACATAAAGAAATCTGAGAACACAAAACCTGCAATTCCTGATAAAGAAAGGAAAAGCCACGCGCGCGGCGTTGCATCGGTCGGCAGTGGTATGCCTCGACTTATCCATCCCGTGAGCGTAAGAAACGCAAAAGCGAAAATTACCTTCCAGAAATTGACAGCAAGCGCGCCGAGCTTTTTGGATGAAGATTCAAAGAAGAGAGGGGACACAGCCCAACAACAAGCTGTACCAAATGCAGCTAAAGCGCCAAGTTTATCCATAAAAATCGAGTATATCGATTTGTCTTTCCAGAATCCACGGGTTTTGTTTGCATTGTGGCAGAAATCTGTGCAGAAGCGAATCTATAAATATGCGTTTATCTAGAGTACTTACATGAATAAATTATTTGACTTCTGGCGTTTCTGGTCTTAAAGTTGAGGTAGGAGGGATGAAATATGGCTATAATAACAATAGCGCGAGAACTTGCTTCCCTCGGCGAAGAAACGGCGCACGAACTGATGCGTATCAACGGGTATCGGCTCATTGACAAGGATTACTTGGAAAAGCGGTTGAGCGAGATTGGTCTTAGTGCCGAAAAGCGGGAAAAGTTCGACGAAAAGAGTCCGGGTTTTTGGGCGTCGCTTTCGCAGCAGCACGAGGACTACCTTCATTTTCTAAAAACTGCTCTCTTGGAAGCTGCGCGGGAGAACGATTGTATTATCATGGGGCGCGGCGGACATCATATTCTTAAGGATGTGCCCAATGTTCTTTCTGTAAAAATAGTGGCTCCCATGGCCTTGCGGGTTGAAAAGACAAAAGCGATGTATCATTGCGATAACAGGCGAGCAGTACAGATGTTGGAGCAGTCCGATCGAGACCGTGGAGGCTTCCACAAGTTCTATTTTTCCTGCAACTGGAACGACTCTCGCGAATACGACCTTACCATCAATACGATGAGGGTGGACCCTGTAACCGCTGCACACGTGATCGATTCTCTTAGGTCTTTGCTTATTGGGCAAGACAAAGAGACTGCTGGTGTACAAAAAATGGCGGACCTTTATCTTGCACAGCAAATCATCACTGAGATCGTCTACAAAAATAGAATTCCAATCCACTTCCTCGAAGTTATTGCAGAAAACGGAATTGTTGCACTGCATGGGGTTGCCAATACGCAGGCGTCGATCGACAGCGCAGTGGCGATCACTCGAGGAATGGCAGGGGTGCGCCACGTAGAAAGTTCGATTCAACTCGTGCAAGAATTCACGGTGATGCCCTAAGCGTTGACGGTCTAGAGCGACACGCTGGCCTTTTTTCGCATTTGAGGCTAAACTGCCAGCGTGCGTTTTATCAGTTCATTTCATGGAATTCTCGAAACTCTAAAATCCGGGGCTGCATCGGGGAATTTGCAGAATATCAGGCTCTATGTTGCAAAACCCGCGGACATGCCTCATCCCGGGCCAAGGGTGCGGGATATCCTGGCTTTGGCCGAAAAACTGCATCTGGCTTCTGATGCCGTTGATATTGCATACCTGGACAGCCTGGATCCGCAGAACAAGGGTGTCGTCTTAGCAATCGAAGAGCCACACGCTTCGTTACCTACCAGACTCGAGGATGCACTTGCCTTGGCGCCTTCAAAGGCGCTTGCGATGGTGTTGGATCATGTTGAAGATCCACAGAACTTGGGAGCCATAGTGCGTTCAGCTGACGCTTTTGGCGCGAGTTTTATCGTTGTGCCGGCAAGGCGCGCTGCTCCGCTTACGGAAGCTGTCGTGAGAGCATCTGCTGGAGCCACGGCGTGGGTTCCCGTTATCGTCGTACAGAATTTGAACGATGCACTCAGGAAACTAAAAACTGCGGGCTTCTGGATTTATGCAGCAGACATGGTCGGTGCGACTTTGGATCAGGCCAGACTTGAACCTAAAGCATGCTTTGTCCTTGGTAACGAAGGTTCGGGGATTTCTCGTCTCTTAATGGAAAACGCAGATGAGACCGTCGCAATTCCCATGGTTGGGCACGTGGAGTCGCTCAATGTGTCGGTCTCTGCAGCACTCTGTATGTACGAGTACAGAAAAAGATATTCTGTAGAAGTTGTTTGAGGCTAGGGGGCGCTATGAGTCAGGCAGACGAAAAAACGATGCGGACCGCGAAGCAAAAGGCGACAGATTTCTTGCGTCAAAACATGATGTTAAGTTCACAACTCGATATGGAGTCCCTGTGCGGTCTTTTCATTGAAGAGATGAACAAAGGGCTTTCAGGCGGGTCGAGTTCACTTCTGATGATACCGACGTATGTGGAACCCAAGAGCGCAATACCTTCGGGCAAGCCGGTTATCGCGCTGGATGCGGGCGGAACAAACCTGCGCGCCGCCCTTATTGTATTTGACAACGAAAAAAAACCACAAATTCAGGGGTTTAGGAAGGCACCCATGCCAGGTGTAAAGAGTGCCGTCACTCTGGAAGAGTTTTTTGCTCAAATCGCCGCAACCATCGGCGATCTTGCAGACAAGAGTGACAACATCGGCTTTTGCTTTTCCTATCCGACAGAGATTGTGGAGAGCGGTGATGGCAGGCTACTTCGATTCAGCAAAGAAATAAAGGCTAAAGAGGTCGAAGGCCAGTTCATCGGCGCCAATCTGAATAAGGCGCTCATGGCGCGAGGACAGCCAGGCACGAAGCGACTGAAGAACATCGTGATTGTGAACGATACGGTGACGACTCTGCTCGCAGGAATGTCGGCTTTTGGCGACAGGATTTTCGACTCCTATATTGGTTTCATTCTTGGTACGGGCACAAACTCCTGTTATATTGAGAAAAACGAAAATATCACCAAGCTTCGCGGGTTCAATAAGTCCGGTGAACAGGTAATCAATATCGAGTCTGGCGGATTCGGCAAGGTGGCCGGTGGCCCCATCGATGTGGCCTTTGACAACACTACGCTCAATCCAGGGTTTTATACCTTTGAAAAAATGATTTCCGGTGCATATTTGGGTGGACTTTTTGCAGTTGCTCTAAAGACGGCAGCAAGCGCAGGGCTTTTTTCGGCGCCAACGGGAGCCTTATTGGGTGCACTCAAGACGCTGCAAACAAGCGAGCTAGGCAGTTTCTTAACCGTTATGGACGCCGGCCACATACACGGAAAAGAAGCTTCTTCCACCAAAGTGGACGGCCTTGCAAGTCTATTTGCCAATGAGGATGAGAGGGTAATTGCCCAATGTATTGGCGAAGCAATTGTCGACCGTGCAGCGCTCTTAAGCGCAGTCAATCTGGCCTCGATTGCACTGAAGACGCACAAAGGTCAGAGTGCTGCGAGGCCTATTCTTACCACTGCTGACGGGACCACCTTCTACGAGTTGCCCGGGCTCCGGCAAAAAACGCTAAAGTACCTGGACGATTTTCTGACTGGGACACACGGACAGCATATGGAGTTCGCCCGCGTGGACAACGCGCCTCTGATTGGCGCGGCGATCGCTGGACTTTCCCGCGGGTGACGTTGAGCGCAATTGCCCATCTTAGAGAAAGACAAAAGACTTAGCTCAAAGGCCTGGCAAACCGAGAAGGAGCGTCGAAAGTAAGAGTGTCGAATCGAAGGCCGAGTCAGATATCCCAAATCTCCCGGAACGAGTGCTCGCGCTCACAATACTTGCAGACAAAGGTAGAGCCAGTTTTACGCAAGAATTCCGTGACGACCCCTTCGTTGTGCTTGGGATTTGCAATGCAATTCTCGTTCTTGCAGGAGATTTCGTCGAATCCGTAGATCCGCGGCGGCATGGAAAGTCTGTACTTTCTCGCAACAGTAGAAGTGCGGATCAGATTGAGCGTGCAACCCGGCGCTATAGCCGCCAACTTCTTCAGGTCTTTTTGCCCAAAGCTGATGATATCTGGAAGCGAAATGATACCTTTGAACTCGCCTTCTCCGCGCAGCGAGTGATACACGCCTTGGCTCGAGCGCACGTTAAGCTTTAGTATCTTCCGGATGGCTTCTATGTTACTCCAGATTTCCTCAATCGGTTTGCCCACTGCGATGTGATCGATGACGATGCCTTCCTCAACCGGCTTAATCCCTACTTTGTACTCTGGCTTCTTGTGCTCAGCGGGGGTTGTCTCCTTTATAAAGTCCTCGGACAGTTCCTCGGGTTTCCCGAGTTCGCCTTCGAAATCTTCGCCCAGGAGACCCGAAACCATGCCAATCTCCACAATTCGCGTCCAGTAGCCATTTTCCGACTGTGCATCCCAGCCATTCAAAGGCAGGTTGTCCAGGAATGTCGGGTTTGTGGGATTGATCCTATCTCGTGGCAGGGGATGATAAAAGCGTGTCCCTTCCGGCAAAAGCCCCAGCATGTCCTTTCTGAAGGTCACACTTTTTCGGAGCATATCGGCCTTTTCCAGGACTGACTCGCCCATCCTTTCCAGTTGAAGCCGTGTAAAGTACCAGATCGGCGCCACTTTCCCTGATGCGAGATATTCATCCAGAGACTCGTAAACCTGCACCTCAAAGCCATTATCCTTCATCCGCTGGACATAGTAGGGAGGCATGGCGAGCAGTTCAGGCGCCACCAGGTCTACTTTGACATTCCTGAAAACTTTGAGTCCGTCGGCTTTGGAGTGAACGGTGCGCCCATGGTACAGGTCCCCGGTGAGTGCAATATGAATGTCGTTCATATTCCAATTCAGGTGTTCCAAGAACGAAAACTCGTCCAGGAACTCCTGAGTGGGGTGCTCATGTTTGCCATCACCAGCGTTGATAAAACCGGGGTTGGGCTTTCCTGTCGTTTCGGCATAAGCCGACAAGGCAATCTGTAACCAGCGGCACACTCCTTCAAGTTTAGTCCTCAGGATGAAGCAAGAGTCGGCGGCATAACCATAAAGCATCTTGATTGTGTCGGTAATCGATTCGTTCTTGTTAAAGCTGCTGGTGGCCGTATCGAACACATTCGTTCTACAGCCCAAGAATTCAGACGCGTTTCTAAATGACTCTTTCGTTCTTGTGGAGTCTTCCATAAAAATGAGATAAACCTGATAATCTCTATCCTCGATTTTGAAGGGTCGAGTATCTCCTCCCGACTTGGCCAGCGTTTTTAGCTCTTTTGTCTTTTGGTACAGAAAGCGCTGTTCATCGAGCGAAAGGTCGTTGACGACGCCGATTGTGCGCCCTTTGAATGGACCAGTTCTTTGTATGCGTGCCATGCTGGCTGCCTCCGTTTTTCGCCTCTTCGCGCCCTGGTGTCAGTGCGCGTTGCCAGGAACAAGCCTCGCGAATGCCTCGATTCGTCCGGTCTGTGGATAAAAATCGTAAAGCCGCAGAAAGACCACCTGCCATCCTGCATCCATTAGGTCACGAAGGTCGCGGGCCATGGT
>JBDKTP010000112.1:0-4876 GCA_039680115.1 Rectinema sp. | reverse complement strand
AAATGGATGTGTCCTTGGGCATATCTACCAGGTGGGACTGGTACTAGGCGCAGTATCGAAAGGTTTGTGATGCTCTTGCCAGATCCAGATTCCCCAACTATCCCAAAGACTTCTCCTTCGTGTACCGAGAATGATATTCCGTCTACAGCCTTAACGAGTCCTTGGTTTGTTTTAAATTGCGTCTTCAGGTTTTCAACATTCAGAACAACAGGTGCACGTTCACCTGGCTTATGTGCAGCTTTATCTGGTAAGGTCTTGTTTTGCATTGGTACCTCTACTGAATATTGCGAAGTCGCGGATCCATAATGTCCCGCAATCCATCGCCAAACAGGTTAAAACCCAGCACAAGAATCACAATGGCAAGTCCTGGATAGAAAGCAGTCCACGGCGCAAGGATCATGACTTTGCGTGAGCTACTAAGCATATTCCCCCATGAGGGATTTGGAGGCTGGACACCCAATCCCAAGAAACTGAGTGCAGATTCCAGAAGTATCGCAACGCTCAAAGAAAGAGAACTCTGAACGATAAGTGGCATCATAATATTGGGCAGCAAATGGTGAGTCAAAATGTATGACTTACGCGCCCCGCTTGCAAAAGAAGCGCGAACAAACTCGTTATTCTTTATGGAGAGAATCGCACCGCGAGAGATCCTTGCAAATTGTGGGATATATCCAATCGCAATTGCGATAATAACGTTGTAGGTGTGTTCACCCAAAACAGCCATTACAAAAATGGCAAGCAGCAATGATGGAAAAGAGAAAAGTACATCGGCAATGCGCATTATCCAGCGGTCCCATGCTCCGCCGAGAAAGCCCGACCAAACTCCCATGAAGGTTCCTATAGCACCCCCCAGAGCAGTGGCTGCTACAGCGATAAGGAACGAAATTCCTGTACCTCCCATGATCCTCGATAGAATATCGCGCCCAAATTCGTCGGTACCGAGAAGATGCCCTGACTTTACAGATGGAGGCTGCAGCATGTTGATTGTTTCCATCTCGAGCGGGTCAAAAGGAAGCCAGAACTGTGACACGATGATAATCCCCATGTAGAGTACAATGATGCACAATCCGATTACTGCTATAGGATTCTTCAGTATTCTTGCAAACAATTCAGGCCTCCTTTTGGTCAAGGCGTATGCGTGGGTCAATCGCTGCGTACAGAAGATCTGTGAGCAAATTGACGACTACAAACATCATTGCGATGATCAGAACAATGCCTTGAATAAGGGGATAATCGCGCTGGTAAATTGCGTAAAGTACAAGTCTTCCCATGCCCGGCAGGGCAAAAACCTCTTCAATGACGATTGCACCTCCTAGAAGATATCCCACATTAAAGCCTGCGACGGTAATAACAGGCAAAATTGCATTCTTTAGCGCATGCCGGACAATTACGATATTCTTCTTGAGGCCTTTGGCTTCTGCTGTACGGATAAAATCCTGTTGCATCACCTCGAGCATGCTATTGCGCATATAGCGCATTATCACGGCGGCAAGTCCAATACCAATCGCCAAGGATGGCAAAAGCATCATTTTGAGGTTTGTAAGAGGCGCTTGTGTGAACGGTATGTAATTCCCCATTGGAATTAATCCCTGTATACCAGAAAATGCAATTACCATAAGGGAAGCTAGCCAAAACTGCGGCAGGGAAAGTCCAAGCAAGCCCGTAATTCTAATTGTAAGATCAAGAATAGGGTTCTTTTTTATTGCCCCAAGAATTCCTAAAGGAATACCTATAATGAGCGCCATGAGAAGGGCAAGAATTGTCAGCTCAATGCTCAAGGGAAGGCGCTGAAGAATATCAGGCAGAACTTGCCGGCCTGTCCGCAAGGAATACCCCATATCACCCCGCAGCAAATTGCCGACCCATTCCACATAGAGGACTGGAATAGGTCTGTCTTCACCAAAGATTCTCCTGAGTTCTTCCATTTGCTCCGGAGTTGCCTCAACTTGGGTACCCAGATACATCTGGAGTGCAGAGCCCGGAATAAGTCGCACGAGAAAGAAAACTATGATTGAGACACCCAGAAGAACTGGAATCAGAGACAGAAGTCTTCGAATAATGTATCTTGCCATTCAGTCCACACCTTTCAACAGAGCTCGCGATCTACGCGAGCAGGAAACAAGATTTTGCGCAATCCCACGAGCACTCAACGTAAAAACCAGTGTTTTAGACAGAGAATCGCCAGCGGATGCCAGCGATTCTCTGTGATGAGCAGATCAACGGTATGTCGTCTACTAAAGATGCTGTGCGAAACTTATCCAGGTTACCTATACCTTTCGGTTCTATTCTCGGGTCTCTACTACGTAGTAGAGACTTCCATCGCCGATTTGCTTAAAGCCTTTGAGCCCCTTGTTTGCAATGTGCGTCTCATAGGGGCAATACAGGAAAATAACTGGTGCTTTCTGAGCGAGCATGGCCTGCAGATCGTCGTATACCTGCTTACGGGCTGCATAATCGGTCAAGGTTCTGCCCTTGTCGAGCAGCGCATCTACTTCGGCATCCTTAAAGAGGAAGTTGTTGACTCCGCCAGTTGAGTGCAGAGTGCGATAAAGGAAACGATCCGGTTCACCAGAACCACCGCGCAGTTCTACCATGGAATCATAGTCTCGCTTGTTCCATTTATCGATGTAGATTCCCCATTCCACGACGTCCAGGTCTGCAGTAACGCCGATCTTTTTAAGCTGATTTTGGATTACCTGCGCCACCGCGAGGCCACCTTCAAACGAGTTGGAACAGACTATTTTGAAGTTGAATCCATTGGGGTACCCAGCCTGTGCGAGGAGGGACTTTGCTTTGGCGATGTCCGGGGTGTAGTTTGGCAATTTGCTTACAGGTGTCGCCCACTGTGTTGCTCCAGGAGGAATTGGCCCTGATGGTTGTGCCATGCCGAATTCAGCAGCAGCGATGATCTCATTTCTATCTATTGCGAGGGAAATGGCTTGGCGCACGCGAACATCATCAAATGGCTTGCGTGTTACATTAAAGCCAAAGGTGCGTACATTGATACCCGGCTTCTGTACCACAACGAGATTTGCATCCTTTTTTGCCAACATGACGGTGCCGCCGTCGTTGATCTGGGCGATATCAAGCGAACCTGATCTTACCCCGGCAAACAATGAAGCCTGTTCTGGTATTACCCTGAAGATGACCTTGTCCATATAAGGAAGCCCTTTCTCAAAGTAATTGGGGTTCTTAACAAGGGTCATCGAGTTATCAGGGATCCATTCTTTGAGCATGAAAGCGCCCGTACCTGCCTCAACCTTCTGGAGATTACCATATTGCTCAACCGCAGCCTTGGAAACGATAGCACAGTTGTTTGAGGTCAATCCTTCAAGAAAGGATGCCAATGGAGCAGAGAGTGTGATCTTTACCCTATATTTATCTAGAGCTTCCATCGTTTTGATAGAAGTAATGTAGGATCGGCCAGGTGAGGCCGTCTTGGGATCCAGAATTCGATTAAGAGAAAAAATGACATCATCCGAAGTCATTTCCTGGCCAGTATGGAATTTAACCCCTTTTCGCAAATTGAAAATGTAGGTTGTGTTGTTAGGGACCTCCCAGGATTCTGCCAAATCAGGTACGATTTTGAGGTTTTCGTCGTGTCGCACCAGTTTGTTGTAAAGCAGGTCCACCCGGCGATGTGACGAAAATGCTGTTATGATATGGGGGTCTAGGCCAATGGCTTCCTGATCGACGCCAATGGTGAGCACTTTTTCTTGGGCTGCCAAAGGCATGGCAAGCGCAAGCACGAGTAACGAGAGGGCAATGCGAAACGACAGCTTCATAGGGCCTCCTTTTTGAGCTACAGACACTCATAGCCAGCACTAAGTCACATAGCGAACTTTGCCGGCGTACGCCGTAGCTACCACCTACTCAACCTAAAATAGAATTTCATTATAAAGCGAGATTTTGCATTGTCAATGCAAGATTTACGACTAAAATGAAAAAAATTTTTATATCGAGGGAATGGAGTGGGCGTCATGACCCAAGACATCAGCTACTAGAGCGCCAGGCTGCCCAACACTACAGCGCGTTGCGCGCCAGTGGTCCTGGGCAGGTTCCCTGGCCTTCCCATAAGTGCCAAGTGGCCAAGAAGCGCAAAGGCCATAGGCTCTCGCACAAAGGGCGGAAACCCAAAATCCATTGTGGTGAGTACCGTGACGTCGGGCTCCAAGCGCTGCCGCATCATGTTGAGGAGGCTCTTGTTGAGCGCACCTCCGCCACTCACCACAACATCGTCGATTTTCATTTTGGGCATAATAAAGTCGCGATAGGCGCGAACAATTGTTTCTGCGGTAAAGGTAGTTGCCGTGGCGATTTTATCCTCATAGGAGAGGCTTTGTTTTGACGCAAATTGCTCCAACCTATCGACAAAAGCCGCGCCATAAACCTCTCGGCCTGTGCTTTTTGGCGGCTCAAGCCTGAAATACGGATCATCCAACAGATAGTCAAGGAGCTGCGTCGAAACACGTCCGCGCGCAGCGATAGCGCCATCCGCATCGTACTGTTGTTCACCGTGAGTTAAGCGCTTCACGAGCTCATCAACGATCATTACGCTGTGCCTCGAGGTCTTCTTCGTGCTCAACCTCATCATTGCACACTGTTCGCCCTTGATATTCTGATCAAGAAGCATGTCTGTATCGAAATTGGCGGGAGCATCATCGCGGCAATTCGATTCTTTTAATCAATCTTCTGGTTTGATGAGCGGCGTTCCCCCCAACTGAATGATGCAAGTGGCCAGTTTTTCAACGTGTTCAAGCTCTTCACGGGCATGCTGTTCAAGTTCCTGGACAATGTTCTCGCGCATCATGCCCACTTTGCTGATGCCCTGGACACGCTCATCTCAATTCAGAAAAGGATAATCGAATCCGCACTC
>JBDKTP010000111.1:0-3352 GCA_039680115.1 Rectinema sp. | reverse complement strand
TTCCTGAAATATCGGAAAAATCGACTGGTGTGTCGATGTCCGAATGCAAACACGACCGGAGCACACCGTTGGCAAGCAGCCTGAGCCTGTTGCAGGATGCACAGTCAGGCGGACGGTCGCAGCCGTAGCCATCGGTTTTTGTTTCGCCGAGCGAGTACTGTGCAATGGTTTGTAGGGTGGCGCCGTTGGTCTCGGCAAACGCGCGCAACGCGGCAATCTCAGCAGCCGAAGTGTCCGGCTGCACGACCATGTTCAGCTTTACGACCAGCCCCGCGTTGCGCGCAGCCTCAATGCCGCCAAGTACGTCGCGCAGCTCGCCGCCGCGGGTCACAAACGCATACCGCTCCTCATCCAGCGTATCCAGCGAAACATTAACCCTTTGCAGCCCCGCGGCGGCAAGGCTTTCTGCATACCCGGCAAGTAGCGTACCGTTTGTTGTCATCGCAAGCGTCTCAACCCCGTCGATAGCCGACAGCATTTTCACAAGGTCTACAATGCCTTTACGCACGAGCGGCTCTCCACCAGTCAGGCGGACCTTGGAAAACCCCAGCTTTGCCGCTTCCCGAACGATCTCGGCTATCTGTTCGTATCGCAGAATCTGTTCATGAGGAATAAGTGGAACACCTTCTTCGGGCATGCAATAACGGCAACGCAAATTGCAACGGTCCGTAACCGAAATGCGAAGATATGAGATTTCACGCCCGTATAAGTCTTGCATTCACTATCTCTCCAGACTTTAATTCGGTCTGCCCTATCTCCATCTTGAGAAGAATATTCGCTTCGGACAGGATATTGATCATCGAGGAACCGCCATATTCAAGCGGCGTCGCGCACAACGTCGGTTCCTCCCTTGCATTATTCGCAGATATTTCCGTATCCGAAGCCGTGCGCTTTTCTATAGTGAGCTTTGCCGGCCAAAACTCGACTCTATCGCACAACGTCCGTTGGAGCGCCTCTTTCAGACGACAAGGCACAACCACCCCCTCGCCTTCTTGAGCTCCAGTGATGATACGGATGTAAGGCTTAACCAAAATTTCAAAATTGACAAAGGTCGAAACCGGGTTCCCGGGCAGACCAAACACCGCCGTATTCCCCACCATGCCAAAATAACTTGGCTTGCCTGGCCGCATTTTAATAGAGTGATAGACCGGCTCGACCCCTAAATCGCTTAGCACTGAAGGTACCAGATCGAAATCCCCCATCGAAACCCCACCAGAAATAAGCACGATGTCCGCGGCACTGATTGCCCGGCTCAGTGTTGTGGCCAGTAACCCGCGGTTGTCCGGCACAATTCCCCAATACTCCGCAAGGCAACCAAATGCCTGCGCTTGTGCCCTCAACTGTGGGCCGTTCGAGTCATAAATCGCGGCGGCTCCGCGCTTCTCCCCTACCCCGACGACCTCGTTTCCGGTTGACACCACCACGACGCGCGGCCGCACTGCCACCTCCGGCTCCGCTATTCCCGCCGCCGCCAAAATGCCGATGTCTTGCGGCAGAAGTACTCTCGGGCTTAGGAGTAACTGCCCCGATTTTAAGTTCTCTCCCTGCCCGATTACATTCCGTGCCGTTTCTTGCCTCGTAAAACGAACAAGTGGTCTTCCTTGGGCGTCCTTCCCTGCTTCTTCGGTCCATTCGATCCTCTGAACCGCATCAGCTCCATGAGGTAACGGCGCTCCTGTCATGATGCGCGCCACGTCGGTATCAGAAATGGGTTCCGGCCAGGGGCCCCCCGCCGCAATGGTCTGTGTTACACAATGCACGTTATCTTGTAGCGTGCCGACTTTCGCTGCCTTTTCTTGTGCCTGGCTTGAGAATGCAAAACCATCCATGGATGCTTTAGTAAATGGAGGATGATCAATCGGAGAAAAGTACGACCTCGCAAGTCGCCTGCCAAGTGCAGCATCAAGCCCCACTTTCTCGGTCCTAGGCTTTGGACAGGCCTTGACCGCTGTGGCTAGAACGAGCGCTACCGCCTCGTCTGGATGTATGTCCCTGACCATCAAAACACTCCTCAATCCGCTTTACGCGTGCTGGCTACCTTGTGTCCCCTGCCACCAAGTCGCACTACTCGCACTGTCGTCTATTAGTCACCGACTAAGTACTCACTCGGTGACTAATAGTAGTACCCAATTCCTGAACCGCTTACCAGTACCCCATGATTCGCAAAGTCGCCCTACTCACCGTCCGCGGAATGTTCCAGACCAGGCACCGCGGAGGCCCACTCCGGCCCACACAATAGCCAATGGGCTCCACAAACACCCTTGCGGCGGCTGGCGTTGGTGCACACAATAGATGCCTATGCACACCGTCACGCACAGACTCTTTGTCGCTCTCAATTTTGATGAGGCCACAAAAACCCTCTTATCGAACTACGCCGCTACCCTAAAGCCATTCTTCCAGGAGTGCTCTCCAACGTGGGTCAACCCTGATATTTATCATCTCACCCTCTACTTTTTTGGGGAAGTGAGCGAGGCTGGCTTCGAAGTCATACGCAGGCAGTTTCAAAGTCTAGAACATAATCTCCAGGCCCCAACCCTTGTCTCCCAAGGGCAGCGGTTCCTGCCCAACAGAAAAAACCCAAGAACCTTGTGTGTCAGCTTTGGAATCGAGCCACCGGCTTTGCGCAAATCGATTGATTCTATTGTAGCCGAATCCCGTCGCGCAGCCGCTACGGTCGGACTCTTACCAGATTTTCGACCTTGGACGCCGCACCTGACGCTCGCGCGCTTTAAGTACGTCTCTTCTCGTAGTGGCCTTACAAACGCAGCCACCCTTGCATCCGAAAAGGCCACACAGTTCGAAGCAGTACCGCACATCTCGTGCCGACCAAAAACCTTCGATCTTATGGAGTCAGAATTGCTGCCGCACGGCCCACGCTACACGCTTGTGCGAGCCTACTCCTTTGCCTCCACCGATTCGATTGCCATGCCCCCAGACTAAATTGCTGGCGCCACTGAATTCTCTGGTACAACAACATTGTATAGGTCGCGGACCACTTCGAAGGTAAGAGGGAAATCCTTCTGCGTCAACAACTGTGTTTCTCCATCACACTGGAGTAAGATCGGCTTGTCATATTCCACCTCGGCTCTAGAGGCCGAATAGCTTTCAACTTCAGGAAGCCCCTGATACTTACCGGTTTCAATGGGCATTTTTATCGACATTTTCCGCAAGAGACTCGTCTGCGACACAAGGACGACATTTTGCTTCGATGGCAAAATAGGTTTGTTGGATCCGTATTGGCGGTATCCGGAGACCCCAAAAACCACCAGGAGCTGTTCCTTTGTCTCGTCCCGGACAAGCTTACCAATATTATTCCACAGTTTTACATGCATCGGAGCCACTTTGTAGATTT
>JBDKTP010000110.1:0-2030 GCA_039680115.1 Rectinema sp. | reverse complement strand
CCACTCTCACTTAAAGAAGTCGCAGATGACATCGGCGTACACGAAACAACTGTATCTCGCGTTGTCAATGGTAAATATGTTCAGACCGACTGGGGGATCTTTGAGTTACGGCGCTTTTTCACCACTGCCGTGCCAAGCTCTGCGTCCTCTGGTCCACAGTCCAAAGAAAGTGTAAAGGAGGCTATTCGGAGCATTCTTGAGCAACATGCGCTCAGCACGGGCAATTCCAGGCTCAGCGACAGAGAAGTTGCAGAAATGCTTGCACAACGCGGCATACATATCGCCCGCAGAACAGTGGCAAAGTATCGCAGTGAACTAGGCGGCAACGCGTCCTTTGGCCGCGGCAGGCATTGATGCAGCAAACGTTGATTCGAGTGCCAAATGCGCATTATATTTTGTGCAAGTTGGACTCTGTATTCCAAGGCGCCTAGCGCGCAGCACCCCTTAAGGAGGTTTACATGAAAGTCGACATCCGTTCTGTGCATTTCGATCTTAGCGAAGAGAGCAAGCAGTACTTGATGACAAAAATTGAGCGGATCGGGTACGCAAAGGACATGATTGTCGATCTTTTGTTTGTATTTACAAAAGATGCAAAGAATTACAAACTTGAGGTGACTGCCAATTTCCGCTGGGGCGTGCAGGCGCACCTCCAGGAGACTGCGTTCGAAATTAATCCTGGTATCGATATTCTTATGGACAAGCTCGAAAACAAAATTGTGCGCGAAAAGGAGAAGATCCAAGAGAGGAAATAGACTCGGGTTTTGCTCATGGAGCCTCGCAGGTCGGCGAGAGTCGCAGTCCGTTTAGACTGACAGGCATGTTTTGCCTCCTGCGAGGGCCTGCAGCGAAGTCTGCAATGTATGGGGGTCTGTAGCGGGTGGCCTAATTTACGGCGGTTCTGATTCAGAGTAGAATTGTTTCCCGATGGAAAACGAACCAGTTGCCTTTACTGTTTTGGACTTGATAGATCTCGATCTCAAGGAACAGAACGCCTTGGATCTAAAGTGTGTCGCTGGCAGATCCGGTCTGGGCAGGCGGCTTACGGTACCGGACTTTAACCGGCCAGGCCTTGCGCTGGCGGGCTTTTTTGACGCCTTTGCATGGGAGAAGTTGCAGATTTTCGGCCGAGGTGAGAGTGCATATCTTGCCAAACTTGACAGGGAAAATGACTACGCCTCCGTCAACAAACTGTTTTCGTATTCAGTTCCGTGCTGCATCTTCACTAACTCTTTGCTGCCCACTAAAACCTTTCTGGATGCTGCCGAGGCTGCAGGTTGTCCGATCCTTATCACACCCCTGAGTTCAAGCGAGTTTTCGAGTCGAGTTTTGCGTATTTTGTACGAAATTTTCGCACCCAAAACCACGATGCACGGTGTGCTGGTTGAGGTTTTTGGTATCGGCATCTTGCTCGTCGGAGATTCTGGTGTAGGCAAGAGCGAGACGGCCTTGGAGCTCATTGAGCGGGGACACAGGCTCGTGGCAGACGATGTGGTTGAGATTCGCTGTGTCAATGGTTCTACCCTTATGGGGCAAGGCGTTAACAAGATGATTGGCCACCACATGGAGATTCGAGGGCTCGGCATCATCAACATCACGCATCTTTTTGGAGTTGGCGCAATACGCGACAAAAAGCAAGTCCAACTCGTCTGTCAGCTGGAAGACTGGAACCCGGAAAAGGTCTATGACCGAATCGGAATGGATGAGCTCACGTATGAGATTCTCGGCGTTAAGGTGCCCAAGCTGGAGATTCCGGTAAAGCCTGGCCGAAACATCCCGATCATTGTGGAAACCGCGGCCATGAACGAGCGGCTCAAAAAGATGGGCTATCATTCTGCCAAAGAATTCAATCAAAACGTAATGCGCTGGCTTGAAAGCGAAAATGAGAGAACTTTATACTTCTCCCGCGACGACTATTGACACTGCATGGGGTAAAAAATGGTTGAAGTAGAAACCACAATAAAAAACAGAGCGGGAATTCATGCCAGGCCATCGGCATTGATTGCACAAACTGCCATAAAGTACGCGTCTAG
>JBDKTP010000109.1:0-7282 GCA_039680115.1 Rectinema sp. | reverse complement strand
CCGATCGTTTGCATCCACAACATACCTGCCTAAGGATATTGGACACTGGGAAGAGCAGTATCATAGATTTACGTCGCTCCTGGAGAGCGCAAAAGAGGAGTAATTCATTATGTCGGAAGAAACGCGTATCGATCGGAATTTCGAACTCGCTAAGGAAGTCTATGCTTCGTTTGGTGTCGATGTAGAAAAAGTCATTGCCAAATTCGACACAATACCGGTGTCTATTCCCTGCTGGCAAGGCGACGACATAGGAGGATTCGAGCTAAGCGGCGGCGGGGCTTCGGGTGGCATACTGGTAACGGGCAACTATCCTGGCAAACCGCGTAATATTGAGGAATTCCGTCAGGACCTGGAAAAAGTCTTACGCTATGTCCCTGGGCCACTCAAACTGAACCTTCACTCAACCTATGGAGAGAACTACGAGCCCGGCATCGACAGGGACGAATATGCGCCGCGGCACTTTGATGGCTGGATACGATGGGCCAAGGCGCACACTATGGGCCTGGACTTTAACTGCACGACGTTCGGACATCCCAAGGCCGCCGACAATCTCACTATTGCTAATCCTAATAATGAAATACGCAGGTTCTGGGTGAGGCACATGATCGCCGCGCGGAAAATTGCCAAATACATGGGTGAGCAGATGGGACAGGCTTGCGTTTATAACACCTGGGTGCAAGACGGGCTCAAAGACATGCCTGCCGACAGGATGTTGTACCGCAGGCTTATGAAGGATTCGTTCGACGAGATCTTTGCTGAAAAAATCTCCACGGATCTGGTCTACGATGCACTTGAGCCTAAGCTATTTGCTATTGGAGTAGAGAGCTACACCGTCGGTTCTTTGGAGTTCTACCTTGGGTATCATGGTTATGCCAAGGCTGCCGGAATTGGGAACACGATCATCAATCTGGACATGGGGCACTATCATCCGACAGAGTCCATCGCCGACAAAGTTTCTTCGGTCATGCTCTTTTCTGACAAGTTTATGGCACACTTTACGCGTGGTGTTCGGTGGGATTCCGATCACGTGGTCATCAATGATGACCAGACAAACGAGATGATGCGGGAAATCGTCAGGTCCGGCGTATTGGACAAGACGTTTATCGGCACCGACTATTTTGATGCCACCATCAACAGGGTGGCAGCGTGGACCATCGGCACGAGGGCGACGAAGCGTGCCCTGCTTGCTGCCATGCTCGAGCCTTCCGATCTGCTCAAAAAGGCCGAATTGGAGGGTGACAGAACAGCACGCCTTGCGCTCATGGATGAATTCCGGTCTCTGCCAGCCAACGCTGTCTGGGAGAAGTACTGTGCGGATAAGGGCACATTTGTTGGATCCAGCTGGCTTGCCGATCTCAAATCTTATGAGAAAGACGTCCAGTTTAAGCGATAATGGATGGCAGGGGGCTTGAAGTGAAGCTCGTGCGAGGGCAGGTTGGCGCAGAAGGGGGCGTAGCTCCCCGCCAGGCTACAGACTCAGCCATAGACCCAGGCATAGACCCAGGCACAGACCCAGCCTCAGACCCAGGCACAGACCCAGCGCTGTCCCTTGCGATAGACAACTGCTTTGCCACAAAGCGTTGGACGCGCCCGCAGGACTGGATGCCAGTTGTGCAAAGTCTGGGCTTGCAACTTGTGGAAGCAAGTGCAGATACCGAATGTGATCCGCTGTATATGGGTTCCGACTACATGCGGGATTGGATTGACGACGTAAAGCGCTCTTCTGAACGCTATGGGGTAAGGGTCGCCAATCTGTACTCGGGGCATGGCACCTATTCGACTTTGGGGCTTGCGCACACGGATCGAAGAGTGCGCGAGCGGTTTCGCGAACAGTGGGTGAAGGCGCAGGTGGACGTGGCGGCGGCGCTGGGGGCGGGGCTGGGGTTTTTTGCGCACGCGATACAGGATGGGGCCCTGCAGCGGCCGGCGGAGTATGGGGAGGCGATGGCGACGCTTGAGGGGGATTTGGCGGAGGTGGCGCGGTATGCGCGAAACCGCGAGCTTCCTGCTGTCAGCCTTGAGCAAATGTACTCGCCTCATCAGCCTCCGTGGACGATCGATGGAGCAACGGCGCTGCTCAGACGGGTCTTTGCCTTGGGCAAAGCCCCTTTCTACCTCACAATAGACCTGGGCCATATGAACGGCCAGCAGTACTTTCGGCGTCCCTCAAAGGAGAGAATCTCGCAGTGGATAGCCTCAAGGCAGGCTGGCACACCGTGCAAAGGTGTATGGTTGGGCCCCGCTTCCGCCAGGTCAGTATTCAACCTCGCGGTTGCAGGAGAACTTGAGGTGCACGAGGCAATTAGCCAAATAGAAGCGTGCATGAAAGGCTATGACTACCTTTTTGCGTCTGAACGCGATGGTTCGGTACATGAATGGCTTTCGGCGCTTGGCTGCTACTCGCCGATCATCCATCTTCAGCAAAGCGATGGTAAGAGTTCGCCACATTGGCCTTTCTCGTCGGAGTACAATGCGAAAGGCATTATAAAAGGGCAAGAGGTGCTTCATGGCCTGGCCCGGGCTTATTTGCATGTGGCTCAAGCTCGTCAATCGCAGATAACCGACCCATCAGCACAATCTCCAACTTCACAATCTCCAACTTCAATTAATATCACTGAAGGGCTTCCACCTCCCTGCGACCAGATTGTCTTTACGCTGGAACCATTTATTAGCACTTCCGGCAATATCTACGATTTGCTGGATGAGCTGGCAGAATCAGTAGCCTACTGGCGTCAATTTATTCCATATGATGGAATAAAACTGAGCGAAGCCCTCAAGGTAAGTACAAGGAGAACAGACTAATGCCAAATTACAAAGCGGAACTTGTTGGTGTCTTTGGGCATCCTGTGAGCGAAAACCCAACCGTTGTGGTTCAGGAAGCCGCGTTTCAGGCGCTCAATCTCAACTGGCGCTATCTCACTATCGAGGTGTTGCCAGAGCAGCTTGGCGACGCCATTCGGGGCCTTAGGGCCTTCAATATGCGCGGAATAAACCTCACCATTCCTCACAAGATCGAGGTGATGCAATTCCTGGACTCGGTGGCTGAGGATGCAAGGCTCATAGGGGCGGTGAACACCGTCATCAACAATGGTGGCAAACTGCACGGAGAGAACACCGATGGTAAGGGCTTCATTCGATCGCTCACCGAAGAGAGCCACGTGTCGATTCCTGGCAAGAAAGTTGTCGTCCTGGGAGCCGGAGGTGCGGCGCGCGCAATTACGGTGGAGCTTGCACTGCGCGGTGCAGGAGAAATTCTTGTCGTTAATCGGAACACCGAACATGGCGAAGCCTTGGTGAATGCTGTAATCACCTGCTCCAAGGCCAAAAGCAGGTATGTACCATGGAGCGGGACATTGAAGATTCTGCACGACACCGATATTCTAATCAATGCCACGTCGATTGGGCTTTTCCCCGGAATAGAAGACAAACCAGCAATCGACTATGACACAATTCGGCCAGAGATGGTCGTTTGCGATGTGATTCCCAATCCGCCGCGAACGGCTTTCCTCAAAGAGGCTGAAAAACGTGGCGCCAAAACAATCGATGGTCTTGGGATGTTGGTAAACCAGGGTGCGATAGGCTTCAAGTTGTGGACCGGACTGGACGCACCTGTGGATGTTATGAAGAGAGCCCTCGCAAAGGAGTTTGGCGTAGCGTAAAGGACCACTACATGATCAATCCTGAACCGTGGGAAGAGACTTCGTCCAGGGAACTTTTGGATTGCAAGATTTTTTCTGTGCGGGAAAGCGTCAGAGAAACCAGGGATCTCGCCAAGCATGGGCGCTTCTACCTTGTGGATGCACCCGACTGGGCTGGCATAATTCCCGTTGTGGACACGCCAGAAGGCAGAAAGTTCGTCATGATACGCCAGTACCGTCACGGCACCGGTAAAATCTCGGTCGAATTTCCTGGCGGGATCGTGGACCCACACGAGGACCCTTTATTCGCGGTCGCGAGGGAACTCCTGGAAGAAACCGGCTACCGGGCCGAGATGATCCTCCCTTTGGGCGATCTTTCGCCTAATCCAGCCTTTATGACGAATACATTTCATTCGTTTATTGCGGAAAGCTGCTACCTCGATACGGATCAGAAACTCGATACAAACGAAGAAATCGAGGTAATCCTCGTGCCCGAGCGGGAGGCCATCGATATGATTGGTGGGGAAGAATATGGTCACGCCCTTATGACGGCGTCACTTTTTTTCTATATGCGCTACAGGGGCTACTCGGACTGAAAAATAGTCTACTCGATGACTTTGGTCAGGCCACAGGGGCTTTAGATGACCGACACCACCCCAGGGAGCTTTGCAACTTCGCTATAGAGCAATTGCATGGACTCTTCTGAACGTACAGTGATACGGGCACCCATACGGGCGTACTTCTTGCCAGGCGCTGCAGCAATGCCCTGAATTACGGTGAATTTGATTCCAAGCCGATTTAGCGTGTTTTCCAGCAATTCGGACATTGCAGGGGCCTTCGCTTCAAGGTATATAATTCTTAGGTCGAAGGCGATCGGGTAGCTGACCTGGAGGTCTCCAAAAATGCCTTTGCACACAGGAGCGTCTTCACATGCGTTTTGGTTGAGGTCTCTATGTGCGTCTTCGCGGGCGTCTTCGCTCATATATTCATTATTCATGATATTATTATGAAGCAAAAGCGCCCTGCATGTCGAGTCGGTGATCCGGGGCTGATATTGAATCAAATTTTAGGAGCAAAACGATGATAGATCCAAGAGCTGCAAAGTTGGCGGACATACTCGTCAATTATTCGGTGAAAGTGCAAAAAGGTGAGCGCGTGCTCATACAGGACACCAACCCCGAACCTGAGTTTGTAAATGCCCTCGTACGGGCGGTCCACAAAGCAGGAGGCCTTGCTTTTGTCAGCTTGCGCGACAAAAGTGTAGAGCGGACGTTGTACCTGGATGCACCTGAAGAGCAGTTTGAGTTACAGGCGCGCCTCGAGCAGGACCGCATGAAGGAAATGGACGCCTATATCGGTTTTACAAGTTTGCGCAACAGTTTTGCATGGAAAGACATTCCCGCCGACCAGATGGAGTTGTATAACCGGCATATCATGAAAAAAGTGCATTTTGAACAGCGTATCCCTCACACCAAGTGGGTGGTCTTGCGCTACCCTTCAGCGGCGATGGCGCAGAACGCGGGCATGAGCGAAGAAGCTTTTGAGGACTTTTACTTCGACGTTTGCACCATGGACTATGCCCGCATGAGCAAGGCCATGGATCCATTAGTTGCTTTTTTGGAGCGTTCGGATAAGGTGCATATTGTGGGACCAGGCACTGATTTGCGGTTTTCGATCAAAGGCCTGCCAGCCATCAAGTGCGATGGAACCATGAACATTCCTGACGGCGAAGTCTACACGGCGCCTGTGCGCGATTCGGTGAACGGGGTTTTGAGTTACAATACGGCGAGCGTGGAGGATGGCTTCAAGTTCGAGAATATTCGGTTCGAGTTCAAGGATGGCAAGATCGTCAAGGCCACCGCCAACGACACCGAGCGCATCAATCGGCTGCTGGACCTGGACGAGGGTGCACGATATCTGGGCGAGTTCTCTTTCGGGCTCAATCCCTATATTCGCGCACCACAGTTCGAGACACTTTTCGACGAGAAAATTGCGGGCTCTGTACACATTACACCGGGTAATTCTTACGACGACTGCTTCAATGGGAACAGGTCCAGTCTGCACTGGGACCTGGTGCTCATGCAGGACAAGGACTCAGGTGGTGGCGAGATTTGGATAGACGATGTGCTCGTGCGTAAGGATGGCCGCTTTGTGATCCCCGAGCTTGAGTGTCTCAACCCGGAAAACTTGATGTAGGCGCTTGACGTTGGAACTTAATGTTCTTATTTTTCTTGTCCTGTTTCTTCCCGTTGCGGATTCAAGGTTGCGAAATTAGCAATCCGGCCCTATTATAGGTTTGTTACAAAATCCACTTTACTATGAGGGAGGCATTTATGAAACGCATTGTGGCCATACTTGCGATACTTGCTTGCGTCACAACGGTCGCCTTTGCACAACAGAAAGTCGGCGTGTACACCACGCTGGAAGAGCCGTTGGCAAAGGAACTGTTCGACCAATTTCAGAAGGAAACTGGCATTCAGGTCAACTGGCAGCGGCTTTCCGGCGGAGAAGTAGAAAGCAGACTGGAAGCTGAAAAAGCCAATCCGCAGGCTTCTATTTGGGTCGGCGGCGTTGGTCTCAACCATATGAGCGCAAAACTCAAAGGACTTACCACACCTTATAAGTCCAAGATGATGGCAAATACTCCTCCTGAATACCGCGATACCGAAAACTACTGGATCGGCCTCTATTTGGGACCTCTCTCTTTTATCACCAACAACAAGATAGCAAAGGAACAAGGCCTGCAGCCACCCAAGTCATGGGCAGATCTTCTAAAGCCAGAATACAAGGGCAAAATCCGCATGGCCAACCCCACGACATCGGGTACGGCATACAACGTCATCACAACCTTGCGCTACATCTATAATGGCGACGAGGAAAAAGCATTCGATTACCTCGCCAAGTTGGACAAAAACATCGACCAATACACCAAGTCCGGCTCTGCGCCTGGCAAGAGCGTGGCAATTGGCGAAATCCCCGTTGCGATCGGCTATGCGCACGACCAGGTTAAACTCAAAGTGGAAGGCGCCGATGTCACTATCACCATTCCTCAGGAAGGAACAGGATTTGAAATCGCTTCCATGTCCCTCGTAAAGGGAGGCCCCGATCCGGTCAATGCAAAAAAACTCTACGACTGGATTCTTTCCCCTGAAGCGCAAGGGATTATCGCAAAATGGTATGTGGTACCGCTCTCGAAGCTTGCAAAGAAAAATCCTGTCGCATTCGGAATGGACGAAGTTAAAACGGTTAAGCAGGACATCATTTGGGATGCCAACAATAAGGATCGGCTTTTGGAACGCTGGGTAAAGGAAATCGGTTCCAAGCGCTAGGCGTTGTCCTGAGTGTTTTCGGTAAGCCGGGTTCCTTCTTGGCACCACAAAGTGCCCTTGAAGGGACTCGGGATTTGAGTCGATAAAGGCTAAATCGATACTGGCCCGACCGTACTCATCCGGCATAGACAGTGCCTGGTCTGGCGGTCGTGTTTTTGCAATTCGGGTTTTGAAGCTTCTATCTTCTATGTTGGGGATTGGGGAGAATTGGGGAGAATTCGGCGTGTTTACCAAAAAGAAAATAATCGCTTTCTGCTGCGCATGCCTTGTCTTTGTCGTGGCCGACTTCTGGATTTTTTCGACTATAAAAACGAG
>JBDKTP010000108.1:0-1872 GCA_039680115.1 Rectinema sp. | reverse complement strand
TTCGAAAAATCGAATCGCTGCGGGGTACCGGGCGGATCGTCCTTCCAGCGGATGCCACATTTTGTCTGCAAAACAATCGATTGGCGCAAGCCGGGCCGTTGTGCAAGCGCTCGACCGAAGAATTCTTCTGCTCGACCTTGAGCGTAAATGTCGGCATGGTCAAAGAAGTCGATGCCGAGGTCGAGGTTTGCGGAAATGAAGGTGTCGGCCTGTTTTAGAAGCTCAGCGTCGGAAGGTCGTTCTTTTGCCCAGCCGCCGCCCAGGCCCATGCACCCAGCGATGAGGCGAGAAACCTCGATATCGGTATTCGGGAGTTTGATTCGTTCCATACGAACGAGTATAGCATGCAATCGGGCTAAAAATGACTAGAATTAAACGGAAAGGCGCAAAGAATCGCCATCAAGATCCAGGCAAGAAGGCCTATCTGCGAGGCTCAGGACACGATGCGCCACAACAGGGTTTTGCCAGCGCAAAGCGGAATGCAGCCGTCGATTTCTTCGGGCACTACCCAAGGATCGCGCACGAGGCGAATGGTGTCTGAGCTAGAGGCAGTTGCGGAGCTCGAGGCAGTTGCGGGTCCTGCAATGTTGGTTGCGCCCGTTCCTTCACCAGAGCTCACCAGGGGAGGCAAGCCATAAAATTGCTCGCCGTTGTGAGCCCAAAAAGCCGGAAGTGACGACAAGGCGTCGTGAGCTTCGAAGAGTTCGACGAGCGCGGGGATTGCCGTGGGGGCTGCATAAACGCCCGCAGGAGCATGACGCCCTAGTTTTTTGTCTATCGGATGTGGCGCGGAGTCGCTGCCAAAGAAAAAGCGTGGAGAAGCAGAGAATGCGGCGGCGCGCAAAGCCTCGCGGTCTTCTTCGAACTTGATAAGTGGCTTGCAGAAGAGGGATGAGTCGAGGCTTCCACCGAGCATGTCGTCCACGGTAAAAAGTAGGTGATGTGCTGTAATGGTGCCGGCAAGGCGGTCGGGACCTGCGAGGATGTAGTCCACGGTTTCGCGGCTGGAAACGTGCTCGATTATGACCCGGAGACGCGGCCAGTTTTCTAAGATGAAGTCGATGTCGGGGAGAAAGAGTTTTTCTCGATCAAAGGAGGAAGCGCCGGGGCGCTCGGCGTGCACGCAAAGCACCAGCCCCGCCGCCTCCATGGCGCCCAGGGCGGCTGCCACGTCGGCGGGGCGGCGGGGGCCGTCGGCCGCGTTGGTGGTGGTGCCGGCGGGGTAGTATTTGCCCGCGAGCGCCCCGGCGCGCGCACATTCTTCCACGACCTGGCCGCTCATCCCCGGCAGAAGCTTGAAGGTCATAAGCGGGACAAAGCCCTGCCTTGGAGGCGACACTTCCAAACCTGCAGGTTCAACTGTCGCTTCTTGTTTTGATCGAGGAACATTGCGACTCCCTGCTGCGTCATCAAAGTCAGGGTCATTGAGAGCCGCGTCGTGTATTGCCCCGTCGTCGGCTGTCATACCGTTAGCAGCTTCCATAATCTGTCGCTGATACTCCAGCAAGGCCTGTGCCGAGGCAATAGGAGGCGTTGTATTGGGCATAATAATCGCTCTACCACAGATGCTGGCCACGCGTCGCACATAGGACGCCAGCATTGGACCTTGCCGCACATGTACGTGGAAGTCGGTTGGTTTAGTCAGTTCTATGCTCGCATCCTCATGTCCATTCTGCGCCCCAGTTATCCGCTTCGAGTCATTTGTGCCCATTTTCGCTTCCATCGTCTTCAATTATGCCACCAGTATAACCACGCTGGTCTGTCTTGAGTATCCTGTACATCACGTCACACCATCTTTCGTCGGTCGTACCGCGTAGACTTTGACTAACAGCAATGAGCGTTGATTAATGTTGACCAATCCGGCTTTCTCAC
>JBDKTP010000107.1:0-1996 GCA_039680115.1 Rectinema sp. | reverse complement strand
TTCGCGGCAAAATGCTTGAGGCTTGTACCAACGCCCTGGCTCTGTACCCCTTCGATCAAAGCCGAGGCCATGACTCCTGCCAGGTATGGGTCTTCCGAAAAATACTCAAAGTTGCGTCCGCACAATGGACTGCGCTTGATGTTGACGCCAGGACCGAGCAAAATCGAGACTCCTTCCTGAAGGCACTCTTCACCCAGCGCCTTTCCCATTTCCTCCAGAAGGTCCGGATCGAAACTGCAGGCCGTCGTGGCAGCGGTTGGAAAGCAGGTGGCGGGCACGCTCTGGCTTATGCCGAACTGATCGTCGAGAGTGGCCTGCTTGCGAAGGCCATGAGGACCATCCGTCATCATGATTTTCTGCACTCCCAGGCGCTCCACTCCCTTGCTCCACCAGAGGTTACTGCCGCTGCAGAGCCCTGCTTTCTCTTCCAACGTCATCTGCGCCAAAAGCGAGCGTGCTTTTTTTTCGTAGCTTTTCATAGATAGATACTCCTTCATACATGTCGGCCAAGATGGCTCATCATGAAGCCGGATATTTCCTCCAAAGCGTCTTCGGCTTGAGGGGTGACGCCCACCTGATCCGCAAAACCATGGCTAAGCCCCTTATAGCGGACAAGCTTCACTTCGACGCCTGCATCGTTCAATTTATGAGCGTAACGATCGTCCTCGACGCGCAAGAAATCGAATTCGCCCAAAAGGATGATGGTGGGCGGCATTCCGGCAAGATTGCCCAATAACGGGCTAAGGTAAGGTTGCTCCGCATCTTTGACATCCAAATACTCGCTCATGGAAGGACTGCCAAGACTGCGGGCCATTCCGTCCAGCATGCCATCAAGAATCTTTGCATGTTTGGGCGACACTTCGTATACGGCGCGCGCCGCTTGCATGTTTTCCATCGAATGGGCAAGGTCGACAACAGGATATAGAAGCGCTTCCGCCTTGATTTTGCGGGCCGTGCCGTTGCGGGTGCTGTCGTCGCGGTCGCGCATCGCACAGACTGTTGCGTAATTACCGCCTGCACTGTCGCCTGCGATGCAAATTCGTTCCGGATCTCCACCAAACGATGCGGCGTTCTCGTAAATCCACTGCAACACCGCGTAACAGTCGTCCACGCCTGCAGGATATGGGTTTTCTGGCGCAAGGCGATAGCCGACCTGCACAGCGGCGCAGCCTGTTTTCTCCACCACGAGTTTGCACATTTCTTCCACAACGTCCATGCTGCCTGCCACAAAGCCGCCACCATGGATGTAGTAGAAAACAGGTTGCGGGTCGCTTTTCCGCACACCCGCGGGAGTATAAATGCGAATCGGGATGCGCGCGCCGTCAGCACCGTCAGCACCGTCAGCGCCGTCAGCCCCGTTAGCGCCGTTTGCGCCACCGGGTGCTTCAGAATCTTCTCTTGTAACAAAATCTTCGCGCCTAGTGACGCTAGCCACAATGGGGATGCTCTTTATGCCGTTCATCATTTGGCGCATCTGAGCCGCGCCCTTTGCAATGTCTGGAGCCTTTCTGGAGCCAAACTTCATCATGATCTTGAAGAGCCATCCCCTGACGCCGGTCATCATGGGGGCCAGGCTCGCATAAAAATGAGGGTCCAGCACACCGGGTTCGTCAGTTTCCGGAATTGGCTTTATGAGGACGTCAAGTCCCTCTTCTTTCTTGATATATTGGCGATCTTTTATCGCATTGAGAGTATCCGCACTATACTTTCTTTGTTCCATTTTGTTGGCCTCCATCGGCACTAATAGAATCTCCCATCAGTCTAGCCACCCCTATGCCATTGTCAACGACAAACCGACTGGAATTCGTGACGGTTTGTGCCTTGGAATAATTCGTGATATGGTAAACTGGTTGCTTACACAAGGTTGCTTACACAAAGGACTTACAAGGAAAGAATTGATGAGAATGAACAAATTCGTGAAGCACATAACCCTTGTTCTGACTTTAGGGCTCATAGTGGTGGGCTGCACCACAGCCACTCATTTAGAACATGTTGA
>JBDKTP010000106.1:0-8024 GCA_039680115.1 Rectinema sp. | reverse complement strand
CTTCTGGCGGGCAGCAGGCGGTCATGGATGTTGAGACGTCCTGCCACGCCATGGTCACCTTCAAAACCGGCCAGTGCCTGATGATTCGCTCTTCGTGGGCAGAAATGGTTGAACGCGAACGCGCATCTGTCACCTTTCAAGGCTCTTGGGCAGGCGGTACACTGGAGCGGGTTTTTTCGACATCCGGTGGCCCTTTGGTTGCGGACACCACAGATGGCTTCGGCCGGGCCGCGGCAGACAACGGTAAGAATTCATACATAGATCGATGCAAACTGTTCGTTTTGGACAACGGTAAAATCATCGAACGCCCTCTAGTTTTTGGAGCAGGACAGGACGACATGGGAAGGCGTGCAAACGTTGCAAACTTCGTAAAGACAATGCGCGGCGAAGCTCGACCCCTCAATACGCCCAATCAGGCGGTTCGGCTGATGAAGATCATTGACGCTATCTATGAGTCAGCGGCCACAAGGCAACCTGTGTCTGTCGCAGGCTAGGCCTAAAGGCAAAACTGGCTGGATCGCGCGGTTAGGTTATAAGGAGCGCAGCGTCTGTCAGTTGCCCGGGACTTCCACGCACTCACTGTAAAGGATTTGCCACTCGCCATTTTCGTCGCGTTTTTCCACATGTGCGGTGTTGCCCTTGTTCCACCAGACAAGCTCCATGTCATCGGTATAGCGAACCCCCGAGGCCGAAAGAACGCGCGGCAACGTGTATTCTTTCCCATCCGGCATCGTGACTTTGACAAAATCCAGGCTCTTGTCCGAAAGCGAATAGTATCGAGCCGTCATCCTGTCGCCATTTTCTGCCTGGTAGACGACTGGCTTACCGCCAACAACTTCGAGTTTGCTGGTCTTGTCCGCAGTAGTGCAGCTCGAGACGGTGTAGACAAGCGCAAACAGAAGCACGCTCCAAATCAATAAGGTCGAGTTCGATCGCTGTCTGGCACAAACCTCTTTATTCAGCCTTTTATTCAATTGCATCTGGTCTTCCTCCAAGGCAGGATGTATTCTGCTTCGCTTCGAACATTCAAAGTCATCTTATCCCTTAAAAAAGAATCTTATCACCTAAAAGAGAATTACGACAGCTCCGGCAGATCGGCCCAGTATTTCTTGGGCATACGATTTGCCTGTAGCGCGGGGTCTTTTCGAGCCTGAATGGCGATGGCAGAGAAATATCGTTGCCAATATTGGCGTAGTTCGAGCTCCTGACTGGAGTATGCTGCTTGTGGGCTCTTTATTGTGTCGATTTCTGTGTCGACCTTACCTGTGTCTACTTCATTAGTTATGCCGGCTGCAATAAAGTTGAGCCCCTCGACGATGCGGGCGGGCGTTCCCGCTTCGTGTAGTATAGCCTTTGCCCTTTTTCTGTCATGAATGACGAAATCGAAGCGCGGCAACCGTGCTTCAAAATGCGGAGCGAGAAACTGAAGAATATTGCAGTCCGGGCTTATGGTGGCATAGAGAATACCATCTTTGAGCTCCGAAAAGCGCAAGAGTCCACAGAGTTTCTCTGCCTGATTGAGTGTACGTCCCGACGCTTTTACGACCTTTAGCTCGTCCTCGTCGCCTAGATTGTCGAGCGCAAATGGCTTTGACGTTTCTTCCAAAATTCGACAAAGGATTCTGCCCGCACTGTTGTCGATCGTATCAAAGTCGGAGCAAAAAGCCTCGTAACAAGTGTCTAGGGCCTTAATGCTGCCCTGTTCGGCGCATCTCTTCCAGAGATTCCGCGCCTTCTGGACATCCGTCTTTACAAGAAATTCGTCATCAAATGACAACTCAGTCGTTTGAGCTACCAGGGCGGTACCTGCCCTAAACGCTACAGCGCCAGTCGACCTAAACTTCAGGCTCTTGTCGGATTCTGAGCGAACAATCCCATGAGCTTCAGAAGCTGCACAAAAAAGGCCTGGGAAGCTCCCATCGTACAAAAAAGTCATTGCAACCTCACTGAATTTTTTAACGGGCTAGCTCTCCTCTATAAACTCTCCATGCCCTCTTGCATCACGAGATTCACCATTCAAACTCGAGTTGCGCTGTTGCCCCGCTCCTTCTGGCCTGCTCCTTAAACTTGGGATCGGCAAGCATGGAACGTAAGAACTTTGGATTATCAAGAGGAGACCTCGGGTTCGCAAAGCGTCCGCCACTTACGAAGTCGTCTGGCAAGATCATCCTGCCAGAAACCGTCACAAACCAGCGCGCTCGCTTCATCACCACACCAAGTCGCGGCAAGCTCGCGACGTTCAGTGGCCCAGACCTTCGCGCTGCTACGATGCGCTTGGCCGAGGTCCTGCCAATACCTGGTACACGCAGCAAATCTCGATAGCTAGCTTTGTTTATCTCAATTGGGAACATCGCCAAATTCCGCAGAGCCCAGCTCGACTTTGGGTCAATATCGAGGTCGAGAAACGGATGGTCAACGTCCAAAATCTCGTGTGCTGTAAAGCCGTAGAACCGAAAAAGCCAATCCGCCTGGTAGAGTCGATGTTCGCGCGCAAGCGGCGGAGCGCTCACTGCCGGAAGCCGCGGATCCCCACCCGTCGGAACAAAGGCAGAGTAATACACCCGCCTGACATCGAATGCAAGATAGAGGTTTTCTGCCAGGGTGAGTATTGTGGTATCGGGTTCGGGACTTGCCCCTATGACAAGCTGAGTGGATTGGCCTGCTGGAATGAGATCGGCTTTTGGATCGCGGAGTCGTTTACGGCGCGCCTCTAGGACGGAAGGGTGCTCCTCCTGCACCGAATCTGTCGCTTTTCGCGCAATAGCCGAGTCTCCTGAAAACGAAAAAGCTTCCAACTCAGGACGAGCCTGTGGGAGTGTTTGCTCACTTTTTCCGTTCAGCCTGGCCGCGGCCACTCTGGCTTCTGGTGTTGTAGTAACGACCCCGTCCTGGGCCGCAATTGTGGCTGCGGCTGCACTCGGCAGGGCAGATTCGTAGCCCGAGGCTTTTGCCAGGGCCCGCATTGGCCCAAAAATGGCCTGTGGTGTCTTGTCTGGGGCAATTTGCGCAAGGCTCACCGCACTGGGCAGCTCGATATTGACCGAGGCCCGATCCGCCCAACGTGCTGCTTCCAGTACTAGCTCTTGCGATGCACCTGGTATGATTTTCAGATGGAGATAACCATTGAAACGCTCCCTTGTTCTCAGCGTCTTTGCCACATGGATAAGCCTCTCCATGGTGGCGTCTGGGCTGCCCGTCACAGCGGAGGAGAGAAAAGCACCTTCGATGTAATTGCGTTTATAGAACTCGACAATGAGCCGCACGAGCTCCTCTTCCTCAAAAGCAGCACGCGGGATATCGTTGGAACGACGGTTGACACAATAGGCACAGTCATACGCGCAAACATTGGAGAGCAGAACTTTGAGGAGGGAAATACAGCGGCCATCTGCTGACCACGAGTGGCAGATACCGCCCACAGCCGCGCTTCCCAAGCCCCCATCGGTATTGCAACGCGCGCTTCCAGAAGTGGCACAGGAGGCGTCGTACTTGGCTGCGTCGGCCAGAATGCCGATCTTACGTTCGATATTCATGGAAGATACTAAACATAAGTATAGTATATTCCATGGCTTTGTCAACTAAAAAAGCTTATGGAAAAGGGTGCCCATAACAAAACGAAGGCATAAAAGAGAGCCAACACAGGAGTGGTTCCTGGTGGCTCTCCTGGCAAAGAATCAGCCAAACAGATGGTACTGCGCAATGAGCGGGGCGAACAAGCTCGAAACGAGGCTCATCACCGTGATCAGCGTGTTGATAGAAGGCCCCGCCGTGTCCTTGAAAGGATCGCCGACCGTATCACCCACGACCGCTGCCTTGTGTGCTTCCGAGCCGGGCCCGCCCAGATTGCCCGCCTCAATATACTTCTTGGCGTTGTCCCAGAGCCCGCCAGCGTTCGACATGAGCAGTGCAAGCGCCACGCCGATAAAGATTGCACCACCCAAGAACCCACCAAGCGCCTTTGGACCCATTACAAAGCCCACAATGAGCGGCAAAATCACGGCGAGGAACGCGGGCAGGACAAGCGAGCGAAGCGCACCAGTCGATGCAATGCCCACGCAGGCGTTGTAGTCCGGCAACTCGGTCTCCTTCAGAATGCCTGGCCGCTCCCTTATCTGCCGCCTTATTTCACCAATCATCGTAAAAGCGTTACGCGTCACAGCCAGCATCGTCAGGGCGCTGAAAAGCGGCGGAACGAAGGTTCCGAGGAAAATGCCGCCCAAAACCAGCGGATCCTGTATATCAAGGATGAAGTTGGACGCACCAGAATATTTTATTATGACTTCGGAATAGGCCGAGTACATTGCCAAAACCGTGAGCGCGGCTGCGCTGATTGAGAAACCCTTTGTAATCGCCTTTGCCGTGTTCCCTGCCGAGTCCAGCTTGTCGGCTTCCGCAATGACCTCCTCGCTCATGTGCGACATCTCTGCAATACCCTTGGCGTTATCCACGATCGGTCCATACGCGTCGTTCGACACAATGACGCCGGTGAGCGAAAGCATTCCCACGGCGGAAATGCCTATGCCATAGACGCCGGGTAGTCCAAAGGCTTGTGTGGCGAAGTACGCAACAAGAATGGCAACCACAATCCCGATAAGCGCTGGAACCATGGACACAAGCCCATAGCTAAAGCCCGTGATGATGTTGAGCCCTGTTCCCGACGCAGACACCTTGGCCACCTGCTGCACGGGCCGGTGTTCGTCATTGGTGAAGTAATCAGTTGTAAAGCCAATGATTACGCCAATCACGAGTCCCGCTACGGTCGCTATCAATACGCCCCAATTCAACACGACTTCACCGCTCACGGCGTTGGCGACGCCGAATAGAATGGCTCCCATCGCTGAGAAGATGATGCAGGAAACGATAGTACCGGAGTTGAGCGCCCGCCCGGGCTTGCCATTGGGCCCGACCCGCACGAATTGAATCCCAATAAGCGAACTGACAATGCCCAGAATGCACAAAATGAGCGGAAGAATTACATATTGCATGCCAATGGTCGACGCATATGAGGCGCCGAGCATCATCGAAGCGACTGCCGCCGCGACATAGGAATCGAAAATATCCGCGCCCATCCCGGCCACATCCCCAACATTGTCGCCTACGTTGTCCGCAATAACTGCCGGATTGCGGGGATCGTCCTCGGGGATGCCAATTTCGACCTTACCAGTGAGATCTGCAGCGATATCCGCCGTCTTTGTGTAGATTCCACCCCCAGCCTTTGCAAGGAGCGCGAGCGAGGAAGCCCCAAAACTGAAGCCAAGCACAATCTCGGTGTCGTGAAAAATGAGATAGAGCAGGCTCATGCCGAACACGGCGACGCCCACCATGGCCAGCCCCATGACCGCGCCCGCCTTGTAGGCAACATTGAACCCCTGCCCCAGACTCGCCTTACAGTTGGCGGCGGTTCTGACATTGGCTTGAACCGCTATCGACATGCCAAGGTAGCCAGCCAGGGTCGAGCACAGCGCTCCAAAAGCGAATGCCAACGCCGTCCACAGGCCGCGCTGCGGATACGAAGCGCCTCCTGCTACTCCACCGGAGAAGACAATGGCCAATGCGATACCGACGACAATAGCGACGCCAAAAAGCGCCGAATAAAGCTTCTTGAGGTAGGTAGAGGCCCCTCCTTTGATCCAGGAGGCGATTTCTTGAGCCTTGTCCGATCCAGGGTCTTGTCGCACAACCCATCTGTAATAACCAAGCGCAGCAGCGATCGAGGCGAGTCCACAGCCAAGGCCGATGTACAACCACGTATCACCACGTAAGCCGATCACAAAGACCTCCTTATGCAAAATACTTGCAACTTAATGTTGTCTATAATCATTCTAGACGAGGTAAATCATGGCCAATTTGCATAATTATAGAGTTCGTTTTTCCAGTTAGCAACAGAATAAACAGAACAAATGCAAAAAATGTGAAAGATCACAGTTTGCTGGAATAGGCGTTGGCGTGATAGAGTAGAGTGGGTCCTCAAAAGTCGCAAAGGAGAATCTGATGTCCAAAAGGACAGATACGATGCAGAACGGATATGGTTGGTCGTTCATGCGCATTGGCGGAGTCGATCAGGTTGTATTGCGGAATGGAGAAGATATTGCGCACATTCCTTACCTTGATCAGAAACTCTGGGCTGCACTCGCAATGCCAAAAAAAGGCGACGGTGTCATGCCAGAAACGCTTGACCTTCTGGATGCCGACAACGATGGGAGAATCCGAGCCCCGGATATTTGTGCAGCCATCGGCTTTGCGTCGGCGGGTTTGGCGTCCTTGGACGATTTTTTATCAGCCGGTGACTCCATCAAAGTTTCGAATTTAAAAACCGATGCGCTTAAAGAAGCAGCGCAAAAGATCCTCCAAATAGCGTCCAAAGAGTCGACGCCTCGGGCGCAGGAAGTGAGCTTAAGCGACACAGCCCTTGCACTTCAAAGGTTCGCGCAAGAAAGTCTCAATGGCGATGGTGTCATTTCTCCTGAAGACGTACAGTCTATAACGGGCTCGGAAGCATTGGCGCAGGCGGTAAAGACAATTGTAGATGCTGGTTATGCCAGGCCTGATCCCAACGGCAAACCTGGGCTCGACAAAGATGAGTACGAACATTTTGTTGCGGATGCGAAGGCTTGGCTCGAATGGAACGCAAAGGGTGACAATGCGACCGTAAAGCCTTTGGGAGAGGGCACCGACGCGGCGTGGAGTGCCTTTGCCGCAGTGAAGGACAAAATAGACGACTGGTTTCTGCGCTCCCGGCTTGTGTTGCTCACTGGAAAAGGACAGGAAGCGCTAGGCGAGGAAGAGCGCTTCAAGGCGCTTTTTGCCAGCAAAATCGAACTAAACTCACCCGAACTGTTGGCCTTGCCGATTGCCGCACCCCAGGCGAGCCTCGTGCTCAATCTGGAGTCGCCAGGCCTCAATCCTGGCTGGGCAGGGGCTTTGGAGGCGTTTAGAAGTGCGATAGCGCCCCTCCTGGTGGCCAAGACCCTCAGCGCCGCAGAGTGGGAACGGATCAAGACGGTTTTAGTTCACTATGGTGCGTGGCTTTCAGAAAAACCTGCGGGTAAAGCAGGGAGCCTTGGTACGCAAAAGCTGACTGAAATCCTTGGTGCACCGGAAATTGCAACGCTCCCTGCGCTCATTCAGAAGGACACGTCCAAGGCGGCGTTGAGGGACAAAATGCTCGATGTGCGCAAGCTCATTCTGTTGCGCCGCGATTTGATGAGAATCTTGCGCAACTTTGTGAACTTCTCGGATTTTTACCTGGAGCGAGATGGCATTTTCCAGGCGGGACATCTATTCTTGGACGGACGCGAGTGCGAACTTTGCATCGATGTGGAAAATCCAAATGCACACGCGCTGCTCGCTTCCATGTCGAATGTCTACTTGGCATATTGCGACTGCACGCGGAAAGACGGAAGCAAAAAGACTATCGTCGCAGGCTTCACGGCGGGCGATGCGGACAATCTTTTCGTTGGGCGGAATGGCGTTTTCTACGACAAAGATGGGTTAGACTGGGATGCGCATATTATTCGGATTGTTGCTCAGCCTATCTCGATCCGGGAAGCCTTTTTTTCGCCATATAAACTGCTGGCCAGAAGTATTGAGAATGTGGTACAGCGGCGCGCTTCGAGTGCGGAGACCTCCACGCAGACTAAGTTGAATAGTCAGGCAGAGGATGCTGTCGCGACTGCTGCCGGAGAAAAAAGGACTGCAGCGGTCCAGGCTTCGCCTTTGGGAACGGCCGGAGCAGGTGGCGCGGCTTCAGGTGGAGCCTCAAATGCGTCCAGGCGCATAGACGTCGGCACAGTTGCCGCAATCGGTGTAGCGTTAGGCAGTATCGGTACCATGGTCACAAATTTGCTCGTTGGCTTTGTAGGTATGGGTGCATGGTTGCCTGTTGGGATCCTGGTCATTCTTCTACTGATTTCCGGGCCGTCGATGGTGCTTGCATATCTTAAATTGAGGAAGCGAAATCTGGGACCAATTTTGGATGCAGAAGGTTGGGCGGTCAACGGCAGGCTCAAGATCAATGTGCCGTTTGG
>JBDKTP010000105.1:0-2874 GCA_039680115.1 Rectinema sp. | reverse complement strand
GCCCTTGTTACGCGCCTCGATGCCGTGGAGGACGCGGCGTCGATCAGCGTCATTTGCTTCGATAAGACCGGCACCATCACCCAGAACAAACTCAGCGTCGTGGAAGTGGACCCTGCACCGGGATTTTCCAGGGACGAGGTGCTGCGCACGGCCGCCCTGGCCTCAAGCAAGGACAATTCGGACCTGATCGACGCCGCGGTGGTTGAAGCTGCCACGACGATGCTGACAGGAAGCTGCACGCAGAAATCCTATACGCCTTTTTCGCCGGAAACACGCCGGACCGAAGCAATCGTCGAGTGCGACGGCAAGACCTACCATGTTATAAAAGGCGCCGTCCCTGAGGTTCTGGCTTTGTGTGTCAATACTGACATTGCGACACGTGGCGCGATTCAAAATGAAGTTGAGACATTTGCCACAAAAGGGTATCGCACACTCGCGGTGGCACGTATACCACTCGACGACAAAAATCCACAAAAAGGCGACGGCGTGGAGATGCCGGCACTTATGGGCATCTTGGCATTGGCCGACCCAATTAGGCCCGATTCTCGCACTATGATTGCAGATTTGCGTGCCTTAGGCGTAAAACCGATTATGCTGACAGGCGATAGCCTTGCCATTGCCAAACAAATTTCAATACAAGCGGGCATCGGTCAAAATGTGGTGAGCATCAAGGAGATCGACGGCCTTTCGCAAGAGGAGCAGATACAGAAGGTCACTCAAGTAGATGGTTTTGCAGAAATCTTCCCTGAGGACAAATTCCGCATCGTCAGTTTGCTTCAAAAAAGTGGGCGACTCGTAGGCATGACCGGAGATGGTGTAAACGATGCACCCGCACTCAAACAGGCCGAGATGGGTATAGCGGTACACAACGCTACCGACGTCGCCAAAGCATCGGCCAGCGTCGTTCTCACCAAAGACGGCCTCGGCGTGATTGTCGAGGCTATCCGCTTAAGCAGACGTACCTACCAGCGCATGCTTACCTGGGTTATCAACAAAGTCACTAAGGTCGTCCAGGTGCTGGGCCTACTTGTGGCAGGTTTCTTCATGTTCAAGGACATGGTTATTTCCATGATGGGGATGAGCCTTTTGGTCTTTGCGAACGATTTTGTGACCATGTCGCTTGCAACCGACAACGCTAAGGATGCGCCTGAACCCAGTATCTGGAACGTAAAGAATATCACGCTTGCGTCGCTCGGGATTGGCGTTTTTCTAGTTGCGCAAGGCCTTGGCGCCGTCTTTTTGGCAAACAGAACCTTTGGGCTCGACTTCGCCCATATGCAGGCATTTGTACTCCTGATGCTCGTCTTCACAAGTCAATTCCGCGTGCTCATGGTCCGCGCGCGTGGCGCAATGTGGAATTCTGCGCCTGGCAAAACGCTTCTCACAACAACGACGGCCGCCTGCATCCTGTTCCTTGTGATGGGTACAACCGGCTTTATAATCCCAGGGCTGGGCGTCAGATTGACCGGAATCGCCCTTGCTTACTCGCTTGTAACGACAGCACTGCTGGACTGGCCCAAGCGCTGGTTATTCCGGATGTTCAATGTTGAATGACCTGCGCCTCTTGGCGGACCGGCGCGTCATTGGGCCTTGCCTCGCTTCGATTATGACTCGAATGCGCGCGCAAGCCCGCCGAGTGCAGTTTCGCGGTAAAGCGCGCTTAAGTCCCGCCCAGTTTGATACATGGTTGAAATAGCCGTGTCGAGGCTGACCTTGTTATTCTCAGGCAGGTAATATGCAAGGTTTGAGGCGTTTATGGCGCGCACTGCTCCCACCGCGTTGCGCTCGATGCAAGGGATTTGTACAAGCCCAAAGACAGGGTCGCAGGTGAGCCCTAAGCTGTGTTCAAGCGCGATTTCTGCCGCATAACCAGTCCGTTGCAGGTTCATTCCCCGAAGGTATGAAAGCGCCGCCGCGGTCATTGCACAGGCGCTCCCAACTTCTGCCTGGCAGCCACATTCTGCCCCGCTTATCGACGCATTAGTCTTGATCAGATTGCCGATTATGCCGCCCACGCAGAGCGCCCGGAAAATCTCATTATCCGTATAGCCACTCTGTTCTTGTGAGTATTTGAGTACCGCAGGTAGAATACCGCTCGAACCACAGGTCGGCGCCGTGACCACCACCCCACCGGATGCATTTTCTTCGGCTACCGCGTAGGCGTAAGCGCTCACGATGCGCTGCTCGGCCATGGCAGGCGTCTCATTTCTGGACTGATTCAAAAGGTACTTGGCCTTCCGGGGCAAATTCAGCTCTCCTGGCAAAACGCCGTCCGCTGCCAAGCCGCGCTTAACAGCATCCTTCATCGCCCGCCAGACCAGTTCCAGGTGCCCTAAAATGTCCGGCTCGTTTTGAAGAACATAGTCCGCAAGGTCCATACTATTATCAACACAATATTCTGTAATCTGGCTAAATGTCGATAATGCATAAACTTCTCGAGCAGTCCTTTCGGCCTCGCCCTCGAACTCGATGCTTCCGCCACCAACACTGTAGACCCGGGCAAAACCGATTTCGTTTCCATTCTTATAAGCATGAAGATCAAGCGTGTTTTCGTGCTTCAGGTCTTTCTTAACAGGATCGAACACAACTTCTGCCCGGTAAGGGGCAAATGTATCCAAAAGAATTTTATCAGTCAGGTGCCCTCTGCCAGTGAGGGCTAAAGAGCCATACAGGTAGACCCTGAAAAAATCCGATTCAGGATACATTTGCCTGAAGATCAAAGCAGCGCGCTTGGGGCCCATCGTATGAGAACTGCTGGGCCCGTTGCCGATCTTATATAACTCCCGTAAACTCTGCATACCTTAGTGCGGCTTGACCTCCGGTGGAATCGGGGACTCGTAGACCTCGCCACCAAGGGTCGCCTTGTGCTCCTTT
>JBDKTP010000104.1:0-4530 GCA_039680115.1 Rectinema sp. | reverse complement strand
CCATTCTGGCATCTGGCGCTCTGTCTTTCCTTACTCGTTGCTGCGGTTGTCGGCATGATGATACTGGCCGCAAAGATTTTCAGGGTTGGAATCCTGATGACCGGCAAAAGGCCAAGACTGCAAGAGGTTGTTCGGTGGATACGCGTAAAGTGAAATACCCAGTCTTGGCGCACAGGCTTGACGTACCGCAAGGGAAGTGCGCTATCTTTATGCCACGATGTCAGCAGAAATCCTTGGGAATATGAGTAAACACAGGAGAATAGCAGTTTTTGCTCTAGCGGGCATCTTGATCGCTGCCGTTTTTGTCTTGGTATTTGCTATCCTACCAGGACTTAGTGGAGACAACAAGCGTTCCGGCCTTTTTGCCCAGGACTCGAACGGGATGCCATCGAGATTGAACGATGAACTCGCAGTCCTCAAGGCTGCCTACCCTTCAATCACTATCGCGAGTACTTTTGATTCACAAATAGGCGATTGGAAGATCACCATGACCAAAGGCGGTTCCACCAAGGACCTGTACTGGGCGGAGGGACGGTACCTTCCAAAGGAACTACTGGCGTCCAAAGACAACTATCGAACACTCATTTTTTACATACCGAAAAAGCCGGAGGATCCTTCAACCTTTAAAAAAGAGCAAATTGAGAAGATTCGTGAATTTGGATCAAGTGAGAGTCGGGAAAGTGCACCTGTTTCTCCAACTTCTTTTTTCGAAATAATCTACAACACATCTTCGAGAGAGGATCTTGAAGCTCACATTGTCAAGACAGAGTTTCTCGGTAAGCGGGTAAACGTTCACGAACTAATTGTGGAACCGCTCAAGAAGGTGGAAAGTAAGATCCTCTCCATCTCGCGGACAGACGAGCAAGTGCGCGATTTCATTCAATCTATCGGCTCGATTGACGGTTACTCATGGCGTCAAATCAGAGATACTTCAGGAATGTCATTCCACAGCATAGGACTCGCAATCGACATTCTACCCCGTGGCTGGCAGGACAAGATTGTTTACTGGAACTGGGAAAAAAACAAGGGCAATGACGACTGGATGCTCATCCCACTTGAAGACCGTTGGGCGCCGCCTGATCTTGTTGTCGACATATTTGAAGACGAAGGCTTCGTGTGGGGTGGGAAATGGACAGTTTGGGACAACATGCATTTTGAATATCGACCCGAGATGATTCTAGGCAGAGATGTTGCCGAGCGGGACTGACCTCGCCTCATCGTTATAGTACAAAAATACTAGATAACTCATCATTACGCAGGACACTTGTCTCTTGCGGTTTTGACAAACCGTGCGATGATTGGAGTCATGCCACTGTAGCTAAAGGCATAATCGTCACAATAAGGAGGAATACCATGAAGAAGACCTTTGTGAGTATTCTGGTGCTCTTGTGTCTGGTTGTCACGGGTGTTTCCGCTCAAGGGAAGAAGTTGACGGTCTGGTGCTGGGACCCAAACTTTAATCAGTATGCAATGAACGAAGCAGCCAAAGTCTACACTAAAGCTCACCCAGATGTAAAAATCGAAATTGTTGAAACAGGCAATTCTGATAATCTGGTGGCAAAACTTACCTCGGGGCTTCAGGCAGGCGGCGTCGGGATGCCCGATATTTTCCTCTTCCAGGATTTTCAGATAGAGCAATTCCTGCGCGACTATCCCAATGCGTTTGCAGATCTTAAAGCGGCCGGTATAGATTATAGCAAATTTGCGGCCTACAAGGTCGGACCAATGACCGTTGGAAACAAAATCTACGGCATCCCCTTCGACACAGGCTCAACTGGGCTTTGGCTACGCACCGACTACATCAAGGCGGCTGGGCTCAATCCAGACGACTACTACGGTAAGAACCTCACCTGGAGCCAGGTGATTAAGCTCGGAGAAACGGTCAAGGCAAAGACAGGAATGCCTCTTCTGTCTTATCAGAGCGACAACTTTGATATGCTTCGCATCGTTGTCCAATCTACCGGTGGACAGTTCTTTAATCCCGATGGCAGCCTCAACTTGCAGGGCGATGCGTTCAAGAAATCCATTGCGCTTTTTAAAGAGTTGAACGACAAAGGCCTACTTTACAACGTCGTCGGTTGGTCGGATTGGATTAATGCCGTGAATAGTGACAAAGCTGTAGGATTCCTGAATGCAATCTGGATGGTCGGAACAGTGAAATCCCGCCCGGAAAACAAAGGTAAATATATGATCATCCCCACTCCACGCATTGAAGGTATTTCTGGCGCTGCCAACGCCTCCAACAATGGCGGATCGAGCTGGTATATTTACGACAAGAGTCCCAACAAGACGCTTGCAATTGATTTTATGAAGTCCGTCTGGGCGTCCGACAAGCCAGAAGCGCTTGAATTCTATAACACTATCTTGAAGGGTGCAGGCGCTATGGGCACATACCTGCCGAGCCAGAAGGGATCAAACTACACTGCCAAAGACGACTTCTTCTATAAGAGCCAGCCGGTATACCAGGATTTTGCTTCATGGATGAGCAAGGTACCCACGCTCAGGTATACAGCCAATTACGTGCCGATGCGAAATGCAGTAGCAAACGCAGTATTGCGATATTTTAAGGGCGACCTGAAGACTATTGACGAGACTATAAAGGCAGCAGAGACCGAATATAAACAGACCACAGGCGAATAATCGCAAAATGTCCTTGTGTCTGCTCCCACGTTCACCCAAAGGGTCAATGTGGGAGCTTTCAATTCGCTTTCTTTATTGAAGTTTTGAGGAGGTCGAAGTGCAAAAACAGCGTACTTACCAAAACTACCTGAACAGGTTTGGCTGGCTCTGCGTGACCCCTGCCATCATTCTTTTCTGCTTATTCATGCTCTATCCGATTCTTTCTTCACTCTATTATGTCACTCAAAAATGGCGAGGAGCCACAAGCACGTTTATCGGGCTGGGCAATTTTGTCCGAATGCTTCAAGACAAGGTTTTCTTGCAGGCCCTCGGCAACAATTTTATATTCATGGTAGTTCAAATACCCATAATGGTATTTCTTGCCTTGTTCTTGGCTGTCCTTCTCAATCAGGGAGTTCAGAAATTGCGGGGCCCTTTAAGACTTGCAATTTTCCTGCCCAGTGTAACTTCGCTCGTTGTCGTGTCAGTGCTTTTCAGAATGCTGCTGCAAACAAATGGAATGCTAAACAATCTGCTTATTGGGGCTCACGTTATCAAAGAACCAATCGGTTGGCTTTCCGATCCTTTCTGGGCGAAGGTTACGATTATTCTGGCAATGACGTGGCGCTGGACTGGATATAATATGGTTTTCTTCCTTGTCGGCCTTCAGAGTATTGACCCTCAAATCTATGAAGCGGCTGAAGTTGACGGCGCCTCAAGGTTTCGTCAATTGTTTCAAATCACCATCCCGCTCTTGCTGCCAGTCATTCTTTTTTCGCTCGTCACGTCCACAAGTGGGACCATGCAACTCTTCGACGAACCCAATATTCTTACCCAAGGCGGACAGCCGTATAATTCAACGATGACTGCTGCAGTATATATTTACAGGCAGGCCTTCCTTGTAAATGGAAATTTCGGCTATGCAACGGCACTTTCTTACGTCGTAGTGCTTATCTCTGGAGTATTTGCCTTTATCCAGATGCGGTTGCTTGGGCAAAGGGGGCCGGACAAATGAGTACAGTGCGCAAATGGTCCTTCACAAGGATAATTTCAATAATAATCCTGCTTTTAGCAGCTGCTATTAGTGTATTTCCATTTTATTGGATGGTCATTGGTACGACGCTCAATCCTAACGACGTAATAAAGGGTATATTGACGCCAGGTAAAGAATTCATGCTCAACTGGCAAAAAGCTGTTTCCACCTACAACCTTCCGCTCTACTTTCTAAACTCGCTCAAAATTGCAGTACTTACCGTAGTATTCGGGCTGATTGTCAACAGCCTTGCTGCATTTGGCTTTGAGAAATACCCATCCAAGGCAAGAGACAAGGTTTTTAATATTCTGCTGCTTACGATGATAATTCCGCAGATTGCAATAGTGATTCCGATGTTTAGGCTCTTCGCGTTCCTTCACTTGCTCAATACACACGCGGCCATTATCCTCCCGGCAATTATGTCGCCTTTTATAGTGTTCTTCATGCGACAAAATTTTCAGATGTTCCCGACCGAAATTATGGAAGCCGCGAGGGTGGATGGCGCAAGCGAGTTCTCCATATTTGTGCGCATAGTCTCACCATCCATGCAGGCTACCTATGCATCCGCTGCAATCTATCTTTTTCTTGGGCAATGGAACTCTTACCTCTGGCCCCTCATCACAATCCTCTCGGAAAACATGAAAACTCTGCCCCTTACGATGTCGTCAGTGATGGGCGCCTATACGATTGAATACGGCGCTCTTATGGTGATTGTGTGTATCTCGGTTTTACCGGTTCTCATTCTTTTCTTGTCGATGCAAAAGCAATTTGTCGCAGGTTTGCTTGGTTCGATAAAATAGCAAAGCACAACCGTTGTCTGCCAGGTCAGTGTGCTACAGAAGTTCTTGCTTGTGCAAGCGCTTCCGTAGCACGCTCTA
>JBDKTP010000103.1:0-4475 GCA_039680115.1 Rectinema sp. | reverse complement strand
GCGGCGCACTGGAGGCGTCCGTAGGGAGTTGCGTAACGTTTGGTCCTGTCAGGTCAGCCGAGCCTCCAACGAGGTTTTGCCAAGCCTTTGCCACCGCACCCAGGCACTCGCCCGAAGCATTGCGCGTCGCCACTTTGCTTCCTGCTGCGAAGACAGGCATTATAGGCTCGCTGGAAGGCTTATTTGCATACCAGGCGTCCAATTCAGTAGCCTTCCCTGGATTAGCTTTCTTCCAAGCCTCAAACATCTTTTGCCACTCTGCCTTTTTGGCGGCAAGTACCTTGCGGTGCTCTTCAAAATAGGCGTAGGCTTCTGGCGCTACCCAGAAGGGCGTGTCTTGGGGGATCCCCAAGCCGGCTTTGGCTTTGACCGCTTCTTCTGCACCGAGCGGCGAGCCGTGAATTCCGGCCGTACCCTGTTTGTTGGGTGAACCCTTGCCAATAATACTCTTAAGAATGATGATGCTCGGCTTGTTTTTCTCGGCTTTTGCGGCGGCGGTGAGTGCCTTGAGTTCTTCAAAATCGTACATGTCTCCACGAAGAACCTGCCATCCATAGGCTTCGAAGCGCTTTCCCACGTCTTCGGTAAAGGTGAGCGAAGTGGGCCCGTCGATCGTTATCGAGTTCGAATCGTAATAGACGATGAGCTTGCCAAGACCAAGCGCGCCGGCCAGCGAACACGCCTCGGAAGCAACTCCTTCTTCCAGACAGCCGTCTCCAACCAGCGCATACGTATAATGATCAAAAATCGGCGAGTCGGCAGTGTTAAAGCGGGCAGCCATCATGCGTTCTGCAATGGCCATGCCCACCGCATTGGCCACGCCCTGGCCTAGTGGTCCTGTCGTTGTTTCTACACCTGGGGTGACCCTGTATTCAGGGTGTCCAGGGCACTTTGAGCCGACCTGTCGGAACGCGGCAATGTCATCGATGGTGAGCGGGAAACCTGCAAGGTGAAGAATTGAGTAGAGAAACATCGAACCATGTCCTGCGGAAAGAACGAAACGGTCGCGGTTAAGCCACGAGGTGTCGCTGGGATCATAGTTCATTTCTTCGCCATAGAGAAAAGCACCCAATTCTGCGGCGCCAAGCGGAAGCCCGGGATGCCCGGAGTTGGCCTTTTGTATGGCATCGATAGTCAAACTACGCATAGACAGCGCAATTCTTTGAAGTGAATTAACGTCCATCATAAACTCCTTGAATGGATTGTGTTATCTTATCGTATTTTCTTAATCCATGCCATAGGATTGCGCAGCGATTTCCCGAACCTCGAGCGCCACCTCCCGTTTTACGCCTGCAATCTTTGCTATTTCCTCAGGTTGCGCCTCCGCAATCGCTTTGAGCGAGCCGAAGGTCTTTAAGAGCTTCTTAGCTCGCGTTTCTCCTATGCCAGGTACCGTCTGGAGCCTTGAAAAGCGCAAATCCGTCGTACGAAGTTTTTGGGAAAGCCCCGTAGCAAAGCGGTGCGTCTCGTCGCGCACTGCAACAAGAATGCGCAGCGCAGGCGAATCTTTGGGCAGCACGACAGGCTCGCTCAAACCTGGCAGGTAAATCTCCTCATTTTTTTTGGCGAGCCCGGCGAGGTCGCAATCAAGGCCAATTTCGTCAAGAATTTCTTTTGCAGCCGAGACTTGTCCTGCACCACCGTCCACGAGGATGAGGTTAGGTAGTTCTGCCTCTTCGTTGACGAGTCTTGTGTAGCGCCGCGCCACAGCCTCACGCATTGAAGCAAAGTCGTCTATTGCCCCATTGAGGCTTTTTATTTTGAAATATCGATAATTCTTTTTGTCTGGCACGCCATTTCTGAAGCTCACGAGCGAAGCTACCGTATATTTACCTGCAAGGTGCGCGATATCGAAACCCTCGATCCGACGCGGAACCTGCGAGAGCTTAAGCAGATTGCGCAGTTCCACAAGGGCCTGAATGTCACCGGTTTCCCGCCGGCGCTTTATGAGTTCTTCCTTGGCGTTCTGCAGGGCGAGTTGCATGGTCGCCGTATGGGGCTGTTCGCGCGGCAGTACGAACGCCACGCGCGGCCTGGCTTTTGAATCATCAGTGCGGGCGCTTAAGGAGCGCAGCGAGCGTATGTACTTGCGTACCGCCGCGCTGTCGACCGACTTCATGAGATACATCTGCGACGGCGGCGGGTTGGACGCATCGTAATAGGTCGAAAGAAAGGTCTGTACGGCTTCTTCTTCGGTCGATACAAGCGGCGACAGGTAGCTGTCCCTGCCACGCATCCTTCCTTCGCGCATCCGCAAAACGACGATACTCAAGAGGTCGCCGTCGCTGTGCCAGGCGATGTAGTCCCTGGATTCGGTGTCCCAATCCTGGACGGTGCTGCGCCCCACGAATTGCTCCACTGCGCGGATGGCGTCGCGCAGGGGCGCAGCTTCTTCGAACCGAAATTGTGAAGATGCGGTTTCCATTTGTGTCTTGAGATCCGCGACAAGCGTTGCCGTGTCCCCAGAGAGAAGTTTGCGTACCTCACTGACGCGCTCCTGGTATGCTTCCTTACTGATCTTGTCTACGCAGGGCGCAGGGCAGCGTCCGATATGGTAATAAATGCAGGGTGCATCCCGCTTTTTCAGTGTGACACAGCGGCGCAGAGGAAAAAGTCGCTTTATGAGGTCCAAATAGATATCGATAGTCTCTGCGCTTGGGAACGGGCCATAGTATTCGCTGCCGTCATTGATAATGTGGCGGGTGCGGAAGACTCTGGGGAAGTCCTCGTTCGTGATGCGGATCGATGGGTAAGTTTTGCCATCCTTCAGATCGATGTTGTACTGAGGGTTGTGCTCTTTTATGAGGTTGTTCTCCAAAAGGAGTGCCTCGTATTCGCTGCCGGCAAGTACCCATTCGATGGATTCTACCTTGGAGACAAGATGTCGGGTCTTGGCTTCCTTATGTCCCGTGAAATATGAGAGGAGTCGATTCTTCAAAATCTTGGCTTTGCCGACGTAGATAATTGTCCCATTGGCGTCACGCATTATGTAGACACCTGGTGCTTCAGGCGCTTGCCTGACGTAGGCGCGGAATCTTGCGTTCTTTTCCGCTTGAGGCGAAAGTCTACGTGATTTTTGAGGCTTATTCTGAGCAATTGGTTCAGTTTTTGCTTGAGTAGGCCTCTGGACCCCCTCGAAACTATCTGGTTCCATACTGTATACTTAAAATACTGGACTTTCCCTTCTTGGGAAAGAGTCGGGAATCGAGTGGTGCAATGAGTGAGATAACAGAGACAAGCATTGGCGCGCTTTTTAAGGTCTGTCCTGCGTGTGCAAGCCCTAATATCCATTGCATGCCTTCGGGCGGGATTCCTGAACGCAAGTGGGTCTGCCCGGACTGCGGTTTTCAGTATTATCACAATGTGGCGGCGTCGGGGAGCATTGTCGTGGGAACCGGGCGCGGCATTGTGTTGTTGGAGCGTGCCAAGGATCCACGCAAGGGCACATTTACGGTCCCTGGTGGTTTTGTGAATCCGAACGAAGGAGCCGGGGAGGCTGCTTTGCGCGAATGCCTGGAAGAAATTGGCTGGGCGCCCACCTCGATGCACTACCTTGGTTCTTACCCAAATCAATACCCTTACGCGGGCGTGCCATACTGGACTTGTGATACATATTTTTGGACGGACGTAACGGAGGCTGACGAGCTTTCGCTTCATGTTGACGTCAGGGAGTCCACACGCGTTGTCTTTGTCTACCCAGACTCAATTCCATGGAACATGATATCGTTCGAGTCAACAAGACGAGCGATTCGTGAATATATCAAGATACACCCTCAGTCTGCCCCCAAAGACTGAAAGCGAGGTAGCGATATGGAACAGCGAACAAAAATTGTGGCGACTACAGGCCCGGCCTCCGAAAGCCCTGAGATCATCAAGGCTCTCATCCAAAAAGGCGTGGACGTCTTTAGGCTGAATTTCTCCCATAAGACGCACGAAGAAGCTGATAAAACTGTGGCAATGATCCGTGAGGCGAGGCAGCAGTTGCACAAACCTGTTGCGATTATGGCGGATATCAAAGGGCCGGCGTTGCGGCTTTACGGCTATACTGCCAATCTGCCAATCGCTGCGGGCGCTCAGCTCATCGTAGAAAGCAAAGATGCCAATGGAATTGAGAATAGTAAGTCACCTACGCCTGAGCATTTATTTACGAATCTTCCGGACATCGACAAAATCTGTGGAATCGGCCAAAAAATCATCCTGATGGATGGCTATTTTACCGGCAAAGTGGTTGGGAAAAAACCTCACGCCGTTGTGGTACAGATCGAAAATGAAGGTTCCCTGCGACCAAAAGCCCACCTCACCATTCCTGGGGCCGATTATCCAATTCCCTTCCTCTCGGAAAAAGACATAAGCGACATCTCCTGGGCTGTGAGCAGCGATATCGACTACATCGCTCTTTCTTTTGTGCGTTGTGCGACCGATATCGAGGAAGTGCGGCGTCTGGTGCAGCGGTTTGCGCTCTCCACAGGAAAGCG
>JBDKTP010000102.1:0-5681 GCA_039680115.1 Rectinema sp. | reverse complement strand
GTTTTTCTGTGCTAACTTCTATGTCCGCTCAAACCGATAGATTAATGATGCAATTTTAAAAATTTGAGTGGACTCAGGCGATTTTGCAGTTTATTATAGAGGGAAGAATAATAATCAGGCAGGAGGATACTGATGAGTAAAGGTAAGAAAGCCTTTGTCGTCCTCATGTCAATACTGATTTTGGTATTGGCATCGTGCGAGACAGGGGAAGAAATTACTGCGCCGACAACGCAGCCGGAAGTGACCACGACTGCTCCAGTCCAGGCACCTGCTCCGGAACCGGCGGCGACTCAACCTACAACACCGGTGGTGGAACCAGTCCCGGCTCCAGAGGCACAAGAGCCAGCTCCAGCGCCTTCAGTCAGCGAGTATGAATTGCGCAACCTCTACGGAAGCGTCAATTCTCTCAGAAACGACGCAATTGAATACGATCTCGGCAGCGTAATGCCGGATGAATTCAACGCAGCAGACGCCGAATTTGCTGGAATTCAGGCCGAGTACAACGAGGTAATCGATGCGGTTCCTTTCGATGGCGTAAAGGCGTATCCGCTTGTAGCAAAGCTTGAAAAAGCCCAGGCAGACTGGACAGTAATCAAAGAACAGGGCATGCCCAAGCGAACGCAAATAGAGGCGGACAAGGCTTCTGAAATGCAGCTTAAGGCCATGAGTGCCGATGCAAAAACCATCGTTCCAGAGCGCATGGATGCCGCAGATGAGTTAATGGCTCAAGCAGATGCCTTTGTGGATGCCGGCGATTATGAAATGGCAATTCCGGCATATCAGCAGGCTGCTGCTGCCTACGATGCGACCGCAGAAAAAGCAAAGGCAGACTCGCTTCGCCAGAAGATTTTTGAAGAAGGGTATGCCAAGTACAACGAAGATGAGTTCAAACAGGGCGAAGACTGCCTGGTAGCCGAAGAGGCTCTGTGGGACAGTGGCTCCACTCAGGATTATCAAACTGGCGCCGATACGCTCAGACAAGCAAACGACCATTATGCAAACGTAATTGCAGTCGGTGCAGAACAAAAGTCGATTGAAGCTCGAGATCGAGCCCTCGCTGCAAAAGACGCAGCACTAATGGCTAAAGCTGATGTCAATGCTCCGGACGAATTTGCCGAAGCAGACGCTATCCTTAATGAGGCGCTTGATAACCACGCACAGGGCAATTACGAAAGTGCAACGCTGTGGTTTGGAGATGCTGCCGATGCCTTTGATAACGCAACAAGCATAACGGTGGACATGCAATCCAAGAACCAGGAAGTCCTTGCTCAGGCAACGGCTGCTTTGCAGGCCAGCCAAGAGAAGTCCGATACTGCAGAAATTGAGAACAACGTATATTTGGACGCCGCTCAGAAACGGCTAACGCTTGCCAAATCGCAGTATGACGACAAAGCCTATGCGGATTCCACTGCAAACGCTTACGAAGTCATAAATCTGGCGGGTATGTCGGACAGTTTTGTTGATGCTGAACTCGTCCAAAGAGAAGAAGCTCGCCAGAAAGCGCTTGCCGATGCCAAGGCTGCAGCTGACCCTGCAATGACCGATGCCAGGACAAGAATGGCGTGGGCAGATGCGAACAAAATCAAGGAAGACTATCCTGATGTCTACAAGACAGGTGCCTCTTCCATGAAGGCTGCTGAACTCGCCTATTCCAACGAGCGCTATGATTCCGCCAAATCCTTAGCAGAGGATGTTTCTGCAACCTTCTCTGATGAGTTCCAGGCACAAGTTGCTGCTGACCGCGCCGCTGCGGAAGAAGCCGCAAGGCAAGAGCAACTTGAGCTTGCAAAGGCTCAAGCTCGATCCAATGCAGATATGGCGATTACTGATGCCAAGGCGAGGATGAATTGGGCAGTGGACAATGGGATTGAGGCTGACTACCCCGACGAGTATGCTACCGCTTCAACGGCAATGGATTCTGCGGAACTGGCTTACAGCACAGAAGACTATGCGACTGCCATTGATCAGGCCAACATAGTTTCTGCGACCCTCTCCGATGAATTCCAGGCCAAGGTCGCGGCTGACCGAGCTGCTGCTGCAGCACAGGCTTCAGCTCAAGAAGCTGAAGCAGTGAGCGCCGCAACAGAAGAAGCTCCGGCAGAAGAAGCGCCGGCAGTAGCAACGACCGAGACAAGTGAAGCGGAAGCTGCAGCAAAGCTTGCGGCAGATAAAGCCGCTGCGGAAAAGGCTATTGCAGACGCCGATGCACAGTTCAAGCTGGCAACTTCGCATAACGCCGAAAATAACTTCCCGGCTGACTACGTCAGTGCAAAAGCCACTCTGGACGCAGCAAAGAAGGCATTTGATACAGGCGACTACGCTACTGCCCTTGCAAAGGCCACTAAGGCTTCCGACATGTTTGCTGCAATACCTGAATTTGCGCCATTGCCCGCGACGTACACGGTACGACTGATTCCTAATCGAAGAGACTGCCTGTGGAGAATTGCTGAGTATCCGTTTATCTACAACAATCCTCTTAAGTGGAAAGTCTTGTACGATGCTAACAAGTCGACCTTCAAGGATCCATCTAACCCGGACCTAATTTTCCCGGGACAGATTCTTGATGTACCCAGCATTGCTGGAGAAGTCCGTGACGGTGCATGGGATCCGAACAAGACCTATAAGCCTTTGACAAAGTAAAAGGTTAAAAGGCCCTAATGGCTGGAGCCGTAAGCGCGGAAAAGCTAGTAAGCACCACGCTTACGGTGTTGATTATGTAGAAAAAAGGCTGCCCATTGTTGGGCAGCCTTTTTTGTGGTTCTCTTCCTTATTTCTTATTCAGAATAAGCCTTATACAGAACAAACGTCAAACTGGCTAGATCTTATCAGTTGAGCTTATTCCGCAACATCCGTGGGGTCTTCAAAAAACTGCGCAATGAGCCTTACCATCGAACGGTGATCCTCAGAATGGATGGTTTCGCGAACAGAGTGCATGGAAAGCAAAGGATGACCGATGTCGATAGTTCGAACCCCAAGCCGCTCCGCTATCATCGGTCCAATTGTCCTTCCCGACTGCATATCTGCCTTAACCAAGTAACTCTGATACTTGACGCCTGCCAATTCGCAAAGCCGGGCAAATAGAGCACCAGTTGCTGCGCTCGTTCCATATCGCTGGCTGATGTTGCGCTTTAGGGCTACGCCTTTTCCCAGCACCGGTGTCAAGCTCGGATCGAATTTTTCAGGGTACGCAGGATTCCACCCCTGTGCAACATCGCAGGAAAGGCAAAGCGATCCAGCTGCAGCCCGATAAAAGCCTTCTGCTGGCTCCTTATCCGCTATCGAAATCCGAGCAAGTATGTCCCTCAAGAAGTTGGAATTAGCGCCTTGCGCAGTCATTGAGCCGATCTCCTCCGCATCGAAGAAACAGGCGAGCTGCGTGTGCAAGGTCCCTTTGCTTGCGCAAAAACCTTCGAGAATAGCATGGCATGCACAAAGGTCGTCCAACCTCGACGAGTTTATTAGGTCGTTCCCATTGGCACCGAAAATGACTGCCTTTTCGTAGTCGTAAAAAGACAGATCTAAGTCGTAAATGCTGCCCGGATCGAGGCCAAGGTCCTGTGCAACCAGGTTTTTGAGCCAAAGGCGATTTTTCGATTTTTCCGCCTCTGTGGTGTCTGTTATGCTCATGAGCACGGGTAGATGCTGGGCGATGTTGTATTCAAAGCCCTTATTTATGTCACGATTGAGATGAATGGCAAGATTGGGAATGATTCCTACTGGCCGATTGGAGTTATAAAGTATGGATACAATGCTCGTATCTTGCCGCAAAAAGACCTGACCGGCTAGGGCAAGAGGCCGATCTAGCCATGTGGAAAGAATTGCATCCCCATAGACATCGACTGGTACACGCAGCATTCCTGAAGTCTCCTGGCAATCCCAACTGCGAACCTTGAGGGCAGGACTATCCGTATGCGCACAGGCCAGTCGGTAGCCAGCACGCATGAGTGGCTGTATGCCGGGCCTAAAGGCCACAAGCGAGGAGTCTCCGCGTGAGACAAAGTAGGTTACCCCAGGCTCAAGCTGCCACGCTTCTTTTTCCGAAAGAGCCACTGCCCCGTATGCCACCAGCTGACTTCTTATGTTATCGACCGCATGATAAGCGGTGGGCGATGCATCCAAGAAATTACAGAGCTTTTTTGTCTCTTCAACCACGCTAAAGTCTTCAACCATGCTAAAGACCTCCATTGACCGAATTGCCCACATTGACCGGATCGGTAGCACGCGGGCTGACAGGATTCACTGAAGCAAAGGGGTCCGAATCCATGGCATTGCGAATCGCCGCGGATTCGGCTGCAAGTGCGTACAAGCTGCTCTTCAACTCCAGTATCTGGGCACGCAGCGAAGGGTCAGCGGAACACAATTCCACCTCAAGGGCTTTGCACGCGTCCTTCAACCCAAGCCCTTTTCTAAAAGCCAGGTACTTTAACCTTGACAAGATACAAAGGTCAGAAACCGAATAGACACGACGACCAAAAACATCCTTACGAGGGGCCAAAAAAGGCACTTCTTTCTCCCAAAAACGCAGCGTCGAGGCGGGAAGCCCCAGAAGCGTTTCAACTTGGCCCGTCGTAAAGGTTGTCATGTGCTGCCTCGGGACTTATCCGTTCTAGGGGGCCGACGCCCATGCGAGGCGCTGGTGCTTGTCTTTGGTGTGTTTGGGTCTTGGATTCGCGACTCCCAACCTTTTCTGGAGGCCTTTAGCTCAAGGCTTATGGGGATGGTCTCCATACCAAAATACTCCCGAAGGCGGTTCTTGAGAAAGGAGACATAAGAGTCCGGAACCACCTCGGGTCTAGTTACAAAGAATGTGAATCGCTGCGGATTGACACTAGTTTGAACCGCGTAACGCAACTTAAAGTGCGTGCGCGTGCCAACAGGCGGAGGAGTTTGCTCGATCCAGTCAGAAACCGCTTTGTTCAGTTTTGAAGTCTCGATTCTCTTGTTGAGCTTGCTGTACATACTGATTACGGTGTTCACAAGCTTGTCGAGCCCCGTGCCTTCCGTGGCGGAGATCGCTACCACTGGCGCGTACGCCATCTGACCGAAAAAGAACCGCAAACGGTCGCGGGATGCCTCAAAGGTGTTCTTGATGTTGGGCATAAGATCCCACTTATTCAGTACAAAGATGACACCGCGGCCCTCATTGACAGCAAAGGCTGCAATTTTCTTGTCCTGCTCCGTCAGCCCCTCGACTGCGTCGATCATAAGAAGCACAATATCCGCTTGGTTGACCACCGAAATCGATCGCGTCACCGAATAATACTCAACGTCATCGGTTACCTTCTTTTTTCTTCTGATGCCGGCAGTATCCAAGACGACAATGCCCCGCCCTTTCCACGAAAAGCGCCCCTCGACAACATCGCGGGTCGTACCAGGAATATCGCTCACGATACTCTTTTCCTCGCCCAAAAGCAGATTGAGCAGGCTCGATTTGCCCGTATTTGGCTTGCCCATAATGGCGACACGGATATCGGCACGTTCCACATCGATGGCACGGACACCTGAAAAATCGAGTCGCGGCTCGATAGCTTCGATAAGCTTGTCGATATTGCGATTGTGTTCCGCTGAGATAAAGACGAAATTGGGGAAACCCCACTGCATGTGCGACCACACGAGATTGTCCCGCTCCGGACTGTCGGCCTTGTTTATGACGAGAAGCAACTTGTCGCTCATTGGCCGCA
>JBDKTP010000101.1:0-3080 GCA_039680115.1 Rectinema sp. | reverse complement strand
CAGTATTCAGGGATCATCCTGCTGTAGCGGATTGTGCACTCATTGGCAAACCGGATCCAAAATGGGACGAAGTAGGCGTCATGGTTGTAGTCTTGGAAAAGGGCAAAACGGCGACCGAAGCCGAACTCATTGCCTTCTGCAAGGAGAGGCTTGCTAACTACAAAGTCCCCAAACAGGTAATTTTTGCAGACTCACTGCCATATTCGGCATACGGCAAGATTCAGAAAGCCGAACTCAAGAAAAAATACCTCGGAATTTGAGCCAAAGATATTCCAGGAAAGCAAGTGCCGGCTCGAGACTGCTGGCTCCACGGAAATACTGGAAACAGAAACCAAAAAGTAAATGACAAAAAAAGGCAGCCGCATGGCTGCCTTTCTATTTCTCAAAGAGTCCCTAAAAGTTCTCTGCCCTAAAGACTTGGAATTTTCGAACCTTAGAGCCGAAGCAGGTTGGCACCAACCGAGAGCCCTGCTCCCGAAGCCACAAGCACAATGAGGTCGCCATGCTTAACGCGGCCTTCGGTGATGGCGGTATGCAGCGCCATTGGAACACAGGCCGAACCCGTGTAACCATAGCGGTCCATGACCATTGTGGTCTTGTCCAAAGGCTCGCCAAGAATATCCATAACTTTCTCAATGACAGATTTGTTGATCTGAGTGAAGAAGTAATGCGAAACGGCACTCTGGGGAACATTGGCCTTTTCAAGCAGGCGCAGTACGAGTGGTGGCCAAAGTTTGACATTGCGGTCGCCTGGCAAATTCTGAAGGAGTTGGAAACCATACTCACCCGAGTCGATGACTTCTTTGGTTACAGGAGTTTTCGTACCACCAGTATATACACCGATGAAGTTCCACTGCGTGCCGTCCGCACGCGAAACACCCTCGATATAGCCGTCGCCTGTGGCACCGTTTTCGTCTCGGGCAAGCAGGACAGCACCTGCGCCATCCGCAAAGATAGACCAGCCGAAACTGTCGCCGTCCTTGATATAGGCGGGCATATTGTAGACTCCGACTACGAGGGCATAGCGCAGGGTGCGGTCAGTGACGACGGCCCGCGCCGCCATGTCCAACGCCGTCACAAAACTCGCGCACGAAGACCCCACGTCAAAGGCCCTCGCCTCCTGCTCGCTCCCCTGGAGCCTGCCCTGCAGCACGATACCCGTTGCCGGCGAGATGTACTCAGGCGTGTCCGTCGCGACGAGGAACATGCCGACGTCCATCGGGTCTACGTGCGCGTTGGCCAAGGCGGCGCGGGCAGCTTTTTCTGCAAAGTCGGCCGTCGACTCTTTCAGGTTCGACAGCCTTGCAATGTGCCGGGCCTTTATGCCGATTTTGTTTTCAAGCTTGTCGGAATCGAACTCTACACCGGTGAGTTTCTTGACCTCTTCATTGCTTATTGCTTTCCCCGGTGCATAGAGCCCGGTAGCAACAATTTTCGCTATTGCCATACATTCCTCCCCGAAATTGAATTAAAGCCCGAAATTGAATTAAAGCCGAATCTTAAGAGCACTTTAGACCACTTTTAAGAGCACAAAGAACGATGATCACAACAGTATCTATCGCTGGCTGAGCCTGGAATTGAGCCCTTCTCGTAGCAGGCGTCCAATCGCCAGGACTCTGCTCCTTGCCTCACCAGCCGATTTGTTGAATACGGCACTCAAGCCAAAATAGTGTGCAACGCCTATCAGGAACTCGATCGATGTCGTTTCATCCAGTCCTCCAGACCCTTCTGGGTGCTTTCTATAGCCATTTGCAAAGGCGTCATAGTAAGCTCGTACCGTGTCCGGCAACACAAATTCTGCCTCTCGTACGATGTTGTAGCAGTTCGGATCATGTTGCAGATAGACAATGAAAAGCCACAAACCCCGTATCTCTTTTTCCAGGCGGTTCAGCCCGGAACCAAGATTCGACGAAATGAAATGTCTGAGCTCCATTCCGACCATGGAGATTAGCTCGCCATAAAAGGCTTCTTTACTTTCAATATGAGTATAAAACGCCCCTACAGAGAGCCCTGCAGCGTCAGTAATCTGGTGAATGTTTGTCTCAAAATAGCCAAGTCTGCCAAATAGTTTCCTGCCTTCGCGCAACAAACGGCTCTTTGCGCTCTGGTCCGAATCGTTGGGCGGTTCGGAAGGGATGTTTGCAAAAACCATTTCTTCGTCAATTGGCATCTCAGGGAAAAGCCCATGTACAAGGATGTCTTGCAAGGCCTCAAGTTTTACAGGAATCCCGTAAAAGGCTGACCGAATAGCTGCAAAACGCAATCCTCCGAGCGCGAATTCGTATTCCGCCTGGCTGGCTGGTCCGCCCAGAACTTTTCCCAGTGCAGCAGTATAAATATCTTCAAGCCGCTGCTCGCACTCAAAAAATCGATATTGTCCTTCTCTGAATACGTGTATGAGCGAGGGATTATCTCGTGAAAAGTTAAAGACAATTTCTGTAAAAGAGAAAAGCCGGGCCTCAGGAGGACCGCCTTGTACTCTTTGCAGCGCCTGGTCTATTTGCATCGTGATATTGTCTAGAATTGCACGGAAGAGCTCTTCTTTACTCTTGAAGTAGCGATAAAAGCAGCCGTTGGACAGATCGGCACGTCTGCAGATTTCCGCTACGGATACTGCTCCGTACCATTTTTCTGCAAAGAGCTGTGAGCCGGCAAGGATCAATTTGCCTCGGCTGGTATGAAGTTCGTTGCTATTGAGGTCGACAGCTTCTATCATTCTTTGATCGCTCCAAGAATTACCCTAAAAAATGAGACACGATTCACCTTTCATGGCAGTATAGACCCAGTTTTTGAGGTGCGCAAGTAGAAAAATCCTGTCTTACGTAAAGAGTCGACGCTGGTAGTGATGCTTCACTCTTGGTGGTCATGCCAGAATTGGGACAACCCGACTTCAACTGTATCAAATCAATCTTTGCAGAACTAGGCTGATAGCGGCGAATGGTCGGATTCGTGATTTTTCGCTTGACGGATTGGCAAAATAGGGTTTATCTAGAATGAGAGTCGATTCAGTCGTCACGGAGGGTTTTCATGGACATCGGCATTGCCGGAATTGGCATCTATATTCCACCTCGTCGAATGAC
>JBDKTP010000100.1:0-4870 GCA_039680115.1 Rectinema sp. | reverse complement strand
GGACTGGGCGCTAAGCTGTCGGTTGGTGGCCCGATGAGTTCTGGATCTCTGGGCGCGAGGCTGTCGGGTGCTGAATCTGGTGGCGTTAGGTTGCTCGGGAGCGCGTTGTGCAAAGTGGTCTTGCCGTCTGCAAGCGAATTATTAGCTCTATTCATTACAGAAGTTTTTTCTGTATCAAGAATAAGATCGACCTGTAGCCTGTTTTTGGACGCGGCAGAACTTACAGAACCTGTGGAAGCAAGTGGTGGCAAAAGGAAGAGGGTTCCATGAAGAGCAAGGGAAAGTACGATCGCTTTTGTCCGATCAGAACACAAATTATGGAATCTGCAAAATACCCGTTTCAAAATCGACTTCCGCCTCCCGCGAGGTTGTTCGAGTCTACTCTCCCACAACGAGGTTTTGTGGATGAGGGATGGCAGGTCTTCGGGCTTGCGAGCTTTTCAGCAAATGCTGGATTCCTACTGGCCGTCGCTTCCCAGAGCCCTTGAGTGGCTCCAGTGCTTATGGCGGCTTTTGTTCTCAGTTACCGCTACGGGGTAGCTCTGGATTTACACCAGAATTCCCTTTTGATCGCTCTATGATAATCACCATTAAAAATAATCACCATTAAAAGCGAACCATCGCAGAATTATAATGAGGATAACCTAGCTCAAAGTCAAGCAAGAGCAAGAGGGCGTTTTGAGGTTCGACGCACCAGGCGCTCCGTTTTAAGTTTTGCGCTTATCGATAAGAACTTGGACAAATTCGGCGAATCCCGCCCCTTGCGCTGCCAAGGTGACAAAAGTCGGTTTGGATACAAGGTGGCCTTCGTATCGAAGGAGATTGGCCACGCCGCAGGTTAGAGGGAAATGGGCAAACATGGGCTCGTCGTTGGGGGAATCCCCCACAAAAATCACGCGTGTTTTGTCGGTTTTGTCGTCGTAGCCAGAGCGGGCTGCAAGGAAGCGCGTGGTCATGGAGAGTTTGTCGTAGTCGCCAAGCCAGGCGTTGACGTGGATGGAGCTTATCTTGGCCCTCACGCCTTCTTCGTCGCAGATTCTTTTTATGGCGAGGGCTGACTCAAAGGGCAAAACAGGCTCTTCCTCGGCAAAGTCAATGGCGATGTCGTAGAGGCGAGCGAACTGGTCGCGGGCCGGCCGGCTGCCCGGGACTTCCGCGAGCGCGCGCCCAAGGACCCGTTGGAGGGCCGGCGCGTCGTTGCGGACCGCGTTGGGGTGGACCAGGGTTTGCAGGCGCCGGCCCGGGGCCTCCCAGAAGGCGAAGGCGCCGTTTTCGCCCCCGACGCCGTCGTCGGGCCATTCGCGCTCGATGAGGTCGCACCAGCCGGCCGGCCGGCCTGTAATAGGGACCACTTTTAGGCCTGCATCGTGGAGCTGCCACAGGCCTGCGTAGCTTTCTTGAGTCAGTTTACCGTTGGTAGTCAGGGTGTCGTCTATGTCCATCAGAACGATTTGGACGCTTTGAGCATCTTCTGGGCGCAGGGCTTGTAATGGCAGCATGCGTTGATAGTAGCGTTGCATTCACAAATTTGCTAGTATTTTTCACTTGCCCACAATGCAAACCACTGATAACCTGAATGTTCAGTGTATTTTGACAAAGGAAGGTGCATCTAATGCCTGAAGTCTTTGATGTCGCCATAATCGGAGCCGGTGTTTGTGGTGCCAACATCGCAAGAAAGCTCTCTCAATACGAGCTCAAAGTGGCGCTGCTCGAGAAAGAGGTCGATGTCTCGCTAGGAACCAGCAAGGCCAATTCTGGCATCGTCCATGGCGGATTTCATCACAACAAAAAATATCTGAAGGCCCGCCTCGAATTGGAAGGCGCGATGATGTTCGACAGGCTCCATCAGGAGCTGGATTTCCCGTTCGAACGATGTGGTATCGTAGTGGTGGCCTTTCACGAAGACGAGATGCGCGCCATCGAGCAACTTTACTGGCAGGGCGTCGAGAACGGGGCTATAGGCATCGAAATGTGCTCGCGGGAGCGCATGCTGGAACTTGAACCCACCTTAAGTCCCGACACCGTGGGTGGGCTTTACGCTCCTGGCGGTGGAATAGTCGAGCCGTATCGTTTTGTTTTTTCTCTTGTTGAATCTGCGCGCAAGAATGGCGTACAGGTGCTCAGTCAGTTCAAGGTCGAAAGCGCAACGCGGCAAGACGATCTTTGGCTGGTTACCGGTGCCGATGGTCGCCAGATTCAGGCGCGTTATGTCGTCAACGCCGCAGGCCTTTATGCCGATGTCATCTCCGCTGCTTTTGGTGGAGAGGATTTTAATATTCGTCCCCGCAAAGGCGAGTACTATCTTCTGGACCGAAGTGCAAAAGTAAAGCCTCGCCGCGTCGTTTTCCCTGTGCCTACAACACTCTCTAAAGGGATTCTTGTCGTTCCCACCGTCGAAGGTACGGTACTTCTTGGTCCTACGGCCAGCGATGTCGACGACAAAGAGGATTTTGCGACCACTCGTCAGGCCCTGAGTTCGGTACTTCAGACCGCAAGAACAATGGTCCCCGGCATTTCGGAAAACGACGTGATCACGAGTTTTGCCGGTTTGCGCCCTGTCTATGGCGAGGACTTCTATATCGATATTTCTCAAAAAGTACCACACTTAGTGCAAGTCGCTGCCATTCAATCCCCTGGCCTTACGGCGAGCCCTGCTATTGGGGAGTACGTCAAAGACCTGCTTAAGAAGGACGGCTTGCGTCTTGTGGAGCGCACCAACTGGGATCCTTATGTAAAGAAAACACCTCGAGTTCGCGACATGGATCCTTATGCACTGGATGGATTGGTCAAGGAGGATCCTGCCTACGGCGATATTGTCTGCCGCTGCGAACAGGTGAGCGAGGCTGAAATTGTAGCTGCTATTCGTGCAGGGCACACAACTCTGGACGGCATCAAGTACTTTACGCGCGCACAAATGGGCCGCTGCCAAGGCGCATTCTGCACCTATCGCATCATCAAAATACTTATGAGGGAAACAGGGATGAGCTACGACCAGATCACGAAGCGTGGCGGCAATAGCTTTGAATTAAAGGGCGAACTATGAAAAACATACAGATTGATGCAGTAGTAATTGGTGGAGGAGCGGCAGGCATGTCCGCCGCCTGTGAACTAAAAAGTCGTGGTTTTTCGGTTGTCGTTCTGGACCGTGACGAGGAGATGGGTGGCATTCTGATGCAATGCATCCACAATGGTTTTGGCCTCATCGAATTCAACGAAGAACTCTCCGGACCTGAGTTCGCACAACGCGTTCACTCCAAGGCGTCTTCACTCGACATTCCAATGTTGACAGGTACCACCGTTTTGGACTTAAAAGTCGAGGGCGAAAGTCGTGTGGTACATTGTGTTTCATCTGTACAGGGAGTCATCGAAATACGCACACGGGCAGTGGTGCTCGCCATGGGTTGCCGCGAACGAAACCGTGGCAACATCCGCATACCGGGCACCCGTCCTGCAGGCATTTTCACAGCTGGGCTTGCTCAACGGCTTGTCAATATCGATGGCTACATACCTGGCAAAGATGTTGTCATTATTGGCTCAGGTGATATTGGGCTCATCATGGCGCGGCGGCTTTCCTGGGTAGGCTGTAAGGTCCACGCGGTTGTGGAAATTCTGCCATATCCAAGCGGGCTCACCCGCAATATTGTCCAGTGTTTGAACGACTTTAATATCCCACTCTATTTGTCGCATCAGACAACGAACATCTTTGGTGCAGACAGGGTTGAAGGTATAGAAGTCACACCGATCGAGAACGGCGCTGTGGATTATGACAAGAGCTTTAAGATTGATTGTGATACGCTGTTGCTGTCCGTGGGGCTCATACCGGAAAATGAGCTTTCAAAAAAGGCCGGTATCGAAATTAACCCTGCGACGAACGGCCCTTGGGTGGATTCTGCGCTTATGACGAACATTCCGGGCGTGTTTGCCTGTGGCAATGTCTTGCACGTTCATGATCTTGTGGATTTTGTGGTCGAAGAATCCCGACGTGCAGGCGGTTTTGCTGCGGACTGGCTTTCTGGGGTTCGGCCTCAGAAAGAGCTGAAAATAAAAACGGGAGCCAACGTTCGCTATGTTAATCCGTCTCGCGTCAATCCATCGCGGGACAATAAGCTCTACCTACGCAGTCTCGTAGTCAAAAACGACGCGGTGCTCGAGGTCAAAGTCGACAACCGGGTTGTACGAAGCATCAAGAAGCAGCATGTCCAGCCCTCCGAAATGCTTAGCCTCAACCTGGGACCTAAGGAGCTGGAGAGCGCAGGCATCGATGCTTCGGTCGAGATATCGATTCTTTGAGGAAAAGAAAATGAGCGAAATGATATGCATTACCTGCCCGATGGGCTGTCACCTTCACATTGAGCAGATTTCGGACACAGAAATCGCCGTAACAGGGAACCGCTGCCATCGCGGCGAAGTATACGCAAAAGAGGAGATTCTTTCCCCGCGTCGCGTCGTGACAGCAACATGCCCCATTGATATGTCTTCTGACGTTGCGAATTCTAATTATTTTGAAAATATGTATCGTCCTCGCCGCGTGCCGGTAAGAACAACTGCAGCGTTTCCCAAGGAGAGAATCCCTGAGCTTCTTTCCCAGATCTATGCGCTTAAGGTCAAACTACCCGTTACTGCAGGGCAGGTGGTTCTTCACGATGCTCTTGGCACTGGGATCGATGTTATCGCCACCCGGACGATGTGACATAAAACGAGAAAAAAGGTGTATTGTATACTGTGGTACTCACTTTCTCGACGTTTATGTGTCATGAAATAAACAGAATTGCTGACTAGGGAGAATGTGACGCAGCCCGACGCAGGGGAATAAGTGTAGAACGGTATGCCTTTTCGTTGCAAAAAGAGCGAAATGTTGGATTTTTTTGAG
>JBDKTP010000099.1:0-5017 GCA_039680115.1 Rectinema sp. | reverse complement strand
TCCGCCTCATGATCCGGCGTCGCGACAATTACGTAGCATGAGTCTCCAAAATCGAATTCGTGAATCGTCTTTCCATACGGGCCAAGAAGGGTCGTCACCGAGCTGGGAAACCGCGACTGGTCCGCGAACGCAGGTCTTTCGTCAGCCACGAACACGTCGAAATCGAGATCGCTCGCCACCCGCGCAAGCGCTGCGCCCACGTGCCCGCCTCCTAAAATCAAAAGCCGATCAGGCGGCTCCACAAGGACGGAAAATGTCTCGTTTTGAGCGCCGCTCTGTCCATTCGATTTTGCTGCAACAAGGTTCCCCTGCCGGTCGAGCACGGCACCCAGAAGTCCACCTTGCCTGAATTCGCCTGGCGGCACTTTGTCAAAAACGAGTCTCACCGCTTGTCCGCGTTCCAAAGCCTCGGCCGCCTGAGTGTAAAGTGTCCGCTCAGCCGGATCGACTTCCCAATTACCACCGTTCGGCAAAAGCTCTGGCCCCTCAAACGACAAGAGCAACTGCACCACGCCGCCGCAGATGCCCTGGCTACCCGTCGCTTCGGCGCCTGTCATATCGATTTCGATACAGGTCGAGCTTCCAGAGGCAAGACAAGTGGTCGCAGCCTTTGCAGCTTCCTGTTCCACCTTGCCACCGCCCACCGTACCGACGCTGGTTCCGTCGGCGTGGAAGAACATCATCGCGCCAACATGTCGAGGCGCCGAGCCCCGCACCTCGGAAACCACCGCCAGCACACCACCCGGTCTGGCAGCACCCCGCCCTTCCGCGATGTGCGCAACAGCCTTTATCACTTCAAGACTCATAACTTCCTCCACCCGGGAACAAACCCGCAAGGTGCTCGTACTCGCCCTGCGGTCCAGTGGCCTCCCTAATTTCGATTACCTGTTGACCAAGCCTGTCCGCTTCTGTTTTGCTGTGCGTCACCAAAAGCGTACAAATATCGAGCTCATCGCGCATTGTCACAAACTCCCGGTACGTCTGTTCCCTCGTACGGAGATCGAGCGCACTGAAAGGTTCGTCCAGCAAAAGGAGCCTCGGTTTGGTAGCGAGCGCCCGTGCAAGGGCCAGCCGCTGCCGCTCGCCTCCAGACAGTTCCCCCGGATGCCGATTTTTCAGCCTGGCGAGGCCAAACCGCTCCAGGTACTGTCGCGCTTCGTGTTTTTCCTTAGGTGGCAAGACAATGGCGACGTTACCCTCAGCCGAAAGGTGCGGGAAAAGTGCATAATCCTGAAATACGTACCCGATATGGCGCTCCTGCGGCGCAAGGTCGATTCCCTTTTCAGACGAGAACAGAAGCGTCCCGTCGAGCCCGATTTCCCCTGAGTCCGGCCTTCGCAGGCCCGCGATGCAGTCTAAAATGCTCGTCTTGCCCGCCCCAGACTCGGCCCATAAAATCGTCGTGCCATTTTCGCTTCTAAAATCGACCTTCAGAAGGAAAAGCGACAACTGTTTTTCAAATCGAGCCCACATCATGTTGAAACCTGCATCACTTTGCAACCTGCCCTATTTTGAGGGGCGCTATAGCCCTTTCGATCCACATCATTTGGCTGCCCTTTTCTGGCAAAGCCCCACCACCGCGATAAGGGCGAACGAAATTACAACTGTTATAAGTAAATACATGTTTGCTTCGGCCGACCTTCCGCCCTCCACCGCGCTGTAGAGCGCAAGCGGCATGGTCTGCGTCCGCCCCGGAATGTTGCCCGCGATCATCAGGGTCGTCCCAAATTCGCCCAACGCGCGCGCAAAAGCGAGCGCCACACCGCCTAAAATCCCCGGCAGCGCGAGCGGGAAAATCACTTGCCTGAATATGCGCCCTTCGGACAAGCCGAGCGTTCTTGCCGCGTCGATGTAGCGCTTGTTCACGCCGAGCAGCGCCGCCTTACAGTTCTGATACATGAGCGGCAAAGAGACCGTGGCCGAGGCTATCACCGCAGCGGGCCAGGTAAACACAATGTGTATTCCAATCTGGTCGAGAATCGAGCCCAACGGCCCGCGCTTACCCAAAAGAAGCAGGAGCAGGTAGCCAGTTATCGTCGGTGGGAACACCATGGGCAGCAAAATCAGCCCCTCCCATAAAAAACTCAGTCTGACGGTCTTTCGCGTAAGGAGCCGCGCAAAGAGGAGTCCCAGCACGAAGGAAATGGCGGTCGCAATGAGGGCGACGCGCACCGACAGCAAGAGTGGTCCCCATGGATTCATCTCGAATTATGCCCTCCACCCAATTTTGGCCTACCCAATTTTGGCCTACCCAATTTTGGCCCCATTCTGTGGTCAGCGTCGATTCCTGACTTATTTTCTTCCCAGGACGACGAAGCCCGCTTTGATAAAGGCATCGGTGGCTTCTTTGGTCTGCAGGAAGGCAACAAGTTTACTGGCTTCCGCCTTGTGTGTCGAGCTCGATACCACCACGATGGGATACACAACCGGTGTCGGTATGGCGCTCTGCGGAATCTCGTACAAGCGCTTTGCAGGACCATCCGGCCTGAGTGTGAGCGCGTCGGTAGCGAATACAAAGCCCACTGGCGCGGAACCAGATTCGACATATTGAAGGACTTGCCGCACATTGCCGCCCAGGACGAGTTTTTTCTCCACAATATCGTATAGCCCGAGCGTTTTGAGCGCCTGGATGGCGTAGCGGCCAGCCGGCACCGCATCGGGGTTGCCGACAGCAACCAACGACGCTGAGGAGAGCAGCGCCTTAAGCTGTTCAAGGCTGGTTGGTTTTTTCACCTTTTCATCCCCGACCATGACGATGGCGTTGCTCAAAAGGTCCACGCGTGTCGCCTTGTCAACAAGGCCTGCTTTTTCGAGTTTATCGACGTCCTCTACGGCTGCGGAGAAAAAGAGGTCGGCAGGTGCCCCCGATTCAATCTGTTGGCGCAGTGCGCCGGACCCGCCAAAATTAAAGAGGAGCTTTGCCCCAACGGCCTTTTGCGCGCTTGGAGCAAGAGAAGTAAGGACGTCGGTCAGACTGGCCGCCGCGGACACCACGAGTTCCGTCTGCCGATTTCCTGCCTGCGGTGCTCCTGCCTGCTGCGCGCCTACTTGTTGTGCCCCCGCCGCAAGAACGGCCAGGCTCAACATGGCTGCGATAATAGCAGCTCTACTCATGTGTAATTTTCTTTCCATCGCCGATTGCCTGTTCATAATTGATTACTTCTTCTCCTAATGGGTGGTGGCTAACACATCCCACAAAACCCTGAAACAAGTGCGCCTTACTCACTGAGTGAGTATTGCCCTGCTTTCCGGGCAACGTCAAGTACAATTTTGGTCATCGCCATTCACGTGGCTACTTATTCGTCGTCATTTATCTTTCTTGACTTTTCGGCGTACGCATTCCTAGTATGAGGTGTGGACAAAGAGACAACACCACGCAGGCGCCACACGGCGCTTCGTCCGGAATACCTCGCACTTGGCTATCTTGCAGAAGGCCCGTCTCCTGCACACGGCTACGAACTTTACCGGCGCTTTCAGGCCTCGCTGGACAGCGTGTGGCATATCAGCGAAAGCCAATTCTACACCATTCTCAGCCGCCTCGAGGACCGCGGCCTTGTCCGATCAGCGGAGCCCGAAAAAGGTTCTGGCGCCCAAAAGCACCCATTAAGACTCACACCCGAGGGCGAAAAAGACTTCCTTGCCTGGCTCGATGAGCCCACTGCCAGTAGTCCGCGGCTTTTGCACCTTGAGTTCCTCGCGCGGCTTTACTTTACCTCACACATCCAGCCTTCTCGCGTTCCTGAGCTCATTCGGGCCCAGTCCGATGTGCTCATGGCCGATCTTTCCCGCCTCGAAGCCTCCCAACTTTCAGGCTCGACATCGAGCGGGCCCGCGCATGTGCCTCAAGCTGATCTCCCCAGTACACTGCCCAAAGCACCACACGGATCACTCGATTCAGCCTCCATCGAGCGCTATTCCGCGGACTTTCGCTGTCGGCAACTGCGTGCCGCCCTGGCGTGGCTAGAGAAAACCATATGTCAAATCAATCGCCAACCCTGAGAACCTTCGCTCCCACCTCCATCGTGGTTCAATAGCCGCATGAGGCACACCTTGACAATTCTCGTCGTGTGGCTTACTTTCACAGTAAGTTTAATTAATTAAAGTTTGTTTGAGGAAATATTATGAAAAAGTTATCGCTTGCCCTTGTTGTTCTTGTTCTCTTTGGTACAGTCTCCACTTTCGCAGCCAATTCGAGCTCCACAACGATTAGCGCGACTATCCCGCCTATGGCTGTTGTCACATCGGATTTACCTGTAACTGCCCCCATTGATATTACAGGTTCAAGCACCTTAATAGGCACCATGACCTTTGCTACCAACACCACTGGCACATGGAATATAGTCATTCACTCTCAAAACCAGGGAGTCATGAAAGGTCAGACGAACAGCGACAATCACTATCCCTACACGGTGAGTGTATTTCTGACATTTCCATCGAGCGACACGCTTTTGAATAAGGTTTCCTTGGATACCGATAAGGCTGCGACCTATACAGGAGGTGGTCCGTTCAGCATATCTCTGATAGCGGATTACTTGCCAGCAACAAGTATTGCACCGCTGTTGCCTCCAGACACCTATCGGGACGTCATAACCGTTTCGGTTTCCAGTCTTTGAACACAATAAGGAAAGGCTGATAAGATGAAAAAAGGGCTGTTCCTGTGTCTTGTTTTGCTCCTCACCGCCTCTGGCGCCTATTCACAAGAGGCAAATACCATCATAACTGAGCTTATGGGAACAGTGCCCAAGATTCTCATCCTGAACAGCGACATGTCGAATGTTGAGAATATCGATCTTATAAATTCCAATTCTGCATACCTTGGCAGAATCTTAGTGTATACAAACGCGGTGAGCACAGTTTCTATCGTTATTTCGTCCCAAAACTCCGGCGTCCTTGTCGGGCAAACCCGTGGTAACACTGACACCTATCCTTATCTGCTGGGCTTTGGTACTGCCGACCAGATTGACCTCAAGAATGAGTTCCGCATGACCTATTCGTCTACAGTGGCGGGCTACACTGC
>JBDKTP010000098.1:0-4623 GCA_039680115.1 Rectinema sp. | reverse complement strand
CCAAGGTTACCGGAAGACTCCTTTACCGCCACAAGATTCTCAATACTCATGAGTCGATTGAGCACGGCTGGGGTGAGGTTGAGGCCTGTCCTTCCGGGAACATTGTAGACGATAACCGGCTTGCCACGTGCTGCCTTGGCCACTGCACTAAAGTGAAGCATAAGCCCATCGGGATTCGGTTTATTGTAGAACGGAACCACCGAAAGCACTGCGTCTGCACCAAGATTGACAGCTTCCTCGGGCAAACGCACGGCGGCCTTGGTGGAGTTCGAAACTGTGCCCACGACAATCGGAACGCCGAGCTTTCGCCCGACGGCTCTGGTGATGAGTTCCCTCCGCTCCTCAGGCTCGACTGTGGGCCCTTCTCCTGTGGAACCCAGCACCACGATAAAATCCGCGCCTCCTGACTCATCCTCCCAAAAGCGCCTGAAACAGGCACGCTCTGCTTCATTGGTGAAGTTTTTTTGCGCGTATTCGGCCGCTGAGGTTTCAAAACTCTTTCCACACTGAAAGTCGAGTAAACGTTCGAATGCGGCGTAATCCACGTAGCCTTCGTCGTCAAAGGGTGTGGCGATCGCAATTCCAAGTCCTTGAATATGCTGTGTCCTCTTCTGTGTCATAAATTCCTCCATAGATTCTTTAGATTCTCTCGTCTGCAGCGTCACGATCTGGTGCTTTGTCTGGTTGAGCCCTCGTCAGAGAGGCTTGCAAGCACATCGTCCATCCCGAAAAGCCCTTTTCGGCCCATAATCCATGCCGCAGCCTTGAGCGCGCCGGCCGCGAACACCCGCCTGTCCCGCGCCCTGTGTACCAGACTCAGCTGTTCGTGCGGCGCGTCGAACGTGAGCTCGTGCATCCCCGCTTCGCTGCCGGCGCGCAGCGAGGCTATGGGCACCTTGTCGCGAGTCCAGGCATCCTTTCCGGACTGGTTCCAGTCTACGTATCGCGTGGAGCCTGCAATCACGGCTTTGGCCAGCACCTTGGCAGTCCCGCTCGGGGCATCAAGCTTTGCGTTGTGGTGGTGTTCGTATATCCCGATATCGCCTTCGCCGTACCAGTCCGCAAAGCGCGCAAGCTGTGATGCAATATTCCGCATAAATGCCACAGCAAACGAGAAATTCGGGCTCACCAGCACCGCGGTCTTGTCTTGCACACGCGCCGCAAGGTCAGGTATTTCCCATCCCGTCGTTGCAATCAGAAATGGCACCTCGTGTTCGATTGCCCAGGAAAGATGAGCTTCGACGGCGCTTGCAACGCTCGCGTCGACCGCAACATCGACAACTGTCTCAGGAATGGCGTCTCCGGAATCGACCATCCACTCAACAGAAAAACGCGGCACGCTTTCCGCGTTCTCTGCCTTCGAAGCCTTCGCATTTACCGCCTTAACTTCCTCGACAATCGCGTTCGCAAGTTTGCCAGCGCCAAAAATGCCGATTCTAAGGGTAGTAACGGGGCTCGGCCTCGCATCTTTAGTCATCGTGTCTTTGCTCACTTTGCTCACCGTGCGCCTCCTTTTCTTTCTCAAACCCCGCCTGCGGGTTCGGTTCTCCCGGACTTTTCAAAAAAAGCCGAATGCAGGTTTCGCACAACGCGCTCGGCGTCCTGTTCCTGCACGATAAAACTCAAATTGACGGCATTTGCGCCCATGCTGATCAGGTCCACGGGAATATGGTCTATGGCATCGAAGCTCGTCTTGAGAACTTCCGGCGTCTTGCGCAAAAGGTCGCCCACGACCGCGATCACGGCTCTGTCCTTCACAATCGACACAGTGCCAAGCTTTGCCAAGTCCTGGCTCAACACATCGAGTGGTATGCTTGCATCCAGGGACACCGAAACCGAAATTTCCGATGTCGATACGAGGTCCACTGAAATGCCCTTCCTCCCAAACACATCGAAAAGCCGCGCGAGGAATCCGGCCTGTTCAGTCATGGCCTCCTGCGTTATTGAGACAATCGCCACGTTTCTGCGCATTGCAATGGCCACGCAGGGTCTGCCACTCGACTGTCCCGGGCTAATGGTCGAATGCTTGCCATCCGGTCTAAAGGTGCTCCGAATGGTAACGGGAATGCCCGCGTCCAGCGCCGGGCGTACTGTTGCGGGATGGAGTACCTTGGCTCCGTACGAAGCAAGTTCCGCAGCTTCGTCGTAGCTTAAGACTTCGACCGTGCTCGCACTGGGCACGATGCGCGGATCCGCGGTCAAGATTCCCTCAACGTCTGTCCAGATTTCGATTTCTGATGCCTGTACCGCCGCCCCCAGAAGTCCAGCCGAAAAATCCGAGCCGCCGCGGCCAAGTGTGGTTGTGTCGCCAGCATCGTCTGATCCGATATACCCTTGTGTCACAACGATATCGCTCGATTCAAGCAGGGGTACGAGCTGAAGCGGTACCGCTTTCCGAATCGCCGGCATTTTGGGACGGGCGCTGCCAAAGTGGCTGTCGGTCTTCATTACTGTCCGCGCATCGAGAAGTGGACACCTCAGAAAAGCCGAGACCAGAATTGAGGACATTCGTTCACCGGCAGAAGCAATCTCGTCCATGGTGCGTGGGCTGAGCTCGCCCAACAGATCGACGCCCCGGGCAAGCTTGTGCACGTTTTCGAGGATCTCGTGAATAGCTGCCATTACCTGTGGCGCTTCAATACCGAGCTTAGTGGCTGTGTCCGCGTGCCTTTTTTCCAAGGCCGCCAAGACTTGCTCGGCGTGGCTCAAGTCGTGGTCTTTTGCTGAGCCCGCAATCTCAAAAAGCGAGTTTGTGACGCCTGCCAAAGCCGATACTACGACGATGCGCTTAAAGTCTTTTCGCAGATCGACGATGTGCGCAACATCACGTATGCTTTCTGCGCTCCCCACGGATGTGCCACCAAACTTCATGACGACAATGTTCATCGTGCTGCCCCCAGCTCGACCTGCGATGCGCTCTGCAGCTCGACCTGCGATTCCTCACCTAATTCAGGCCCTGCTGCAAGCCCCGGAAGCATCCCCATGGCGAGCGCCATCTCGGCATTGAGCACCGATGCTCCCGCTGCACCCCGCTCGGTGTTGTGTCCCATCGAGATGAATTTGTAGTCTAGAATGGGGCAGGGGCGCAGCCTTCCGACAGTGATTCGCATGCCACTGTCTTCCTCTGCGTCTTTGCGTGGTTGTGGTCGATTCTCTTCGTTGGTCAAAACCATGAATTTCTCTGGAGCGCTCGGCAGGGCGTAAGTGGCGGTTTTCGGCCTAAAGTCTGCGATTGCGCGCGCAACCTCCTCAAGCGATGCTTTTGTGGCGAGCCTGACCGACACGGAGAGCGTGTGCCCTTCCACAACGGGGACTCGTGTACAGGTGGCGGACACCGCAAAAGGTGCAGGCGAGCTGAGCGTACCGAGAATCTTGTTCGATTCGGACTCGACCTTAGCTTCCTCGTTGCGAATAAAGGGTATGACGTTACCAACAATGTCGAGGGCAGGTACGCCCGGATACCCTGCACCGCTTATTGCCTGCATGCTCGTCACCATAACCGCCTCAAGGCCAAACGCCTCCTGGAGCGCGGCCAGCGGGCAGGCGAGCATCACGGTTGTGCAGTTGGGGTTTGTGATGATGGCGCCTTTCCAGCCGCGGTTTTGTTGTTGTGTGGCAATGAGCTCAAGGTGCTCAGGATTGAGTTCCGGAATAAGAAGGGGCACATCAGGATCCATTCTGAAGGCGCTCGCGTTTGAAAAAACATAGGCGCCCGCTGCGGCAAACTGAGGTTCGATTTCGAGGGCGGGGCCGGTATCAAGCGCAGAGAACACGATCGGCGACAACGCGGCGTCTGGCGTGCACGGAACAACGACCGCGTCACCAAGACCAGCATAGGGTGTTCCGCCCAAGTGCCATTGGCAGGCTTCCGCGTACCTCTTGCCGGCAGAACGGTCGCTCGCGGCAAGGAATGCGGGGTAAAACCACGGGTGTGTTGCAATTCTCCGCAAGAAGCGTTGGCCCACAACGCCGGTTGCACCCAGAATCGTCACAGGTATTCTATTTAATGGAGCTTTTCTTTGATTTGGAGTTTCTAAAGGACTTGGATTTATGTCGTTCATCGTGGCTTCTCCTTATAGCTACTACCTTCAGGAGGTCCACGATAGCTCTTTACTGTTTCTGTGTGCCTAGAATTTCTGTGTCCGGTGTCATTTTGCACCGAACATCTCATCTTCTAGCGGGGCAGGCGGCATAACCGAAAGAAGACCAACACACAACTTATGCAGTTATCAGTAAATAGCATACGTCAGGCGCTCCGCGGAACTATGTATTTTCCGCGACAGCCGCCGGGTATTAGCCCGGACGTCCAAGAACAAGCCCTCGAGAAAGCCCTGCTCCTTCGGCGATCCTCCCCTTTCCGGCACCTTCTTTGGCTCTCGAAGCCTCCAGTCCGTACTTTTGGGGATCGCTCCTCCATCGGTGGACTGAGGCTAACACAAGCGCTGGCGCGAATACAAGGGGGTAGGGCCTCTCGAACTTATATCTTTGCAGGTTTTTTGAATGAAAATCGATTCTTGACCAAATCAGTTGTCCTCGCTACGATGGCGGGCATCGTTACAACGAACAAGAATAAGCTAACAGGGAGGTTCTATGCGGCGAACACTTCGTGCACTTGCTCTCATT
>JBDKTP010000097.1:0-2983 GCA_039680115.1 Rectinema sp. | reverse complement strand
CACATCCGGACCTGCTTGCAGCACCTGATCCAATTCTTTGCCAAAGTAGTCCGGAATTAGTACCTCAACCTTGGTGCCAGGATTGGTTGCCTTGATGGTTGTAATACAACGGCCAAAGTGCCCGGCTCCTCTATCCTCCAGGTCATCCCTGTCCACAGAGGTGATGACGGCATAGGAAAGTTTGAGTTCCTCTATTGCTCGCGCCAGTTCTTTTGGCTCTTCCTGGTCCACCTGCACTCCATGCAAGGCTGTGTTAACCGCACAAAACCTGCAACCGCGTGTACAAATATCCCCAAGAATCATAAACGTTGCCGTACCACAGCCCCAGCATTCGCCTTTGTTTGGACATCGCGCAGACTCGCAGACCGTATGTAGACCATGTTTTGCAATCGTCTCTTCAACTTCTTTCCACTCGTCACCAGACGGTAACCTTACCTTTATCCACGCCGGTTTTGGAAGAATTTCTGTTCCGTTGGTCGTTTTCATTGCATGGTACTATACTACGTTGTCCGCTTCCCTTCAATCTTGGGCGTCAATCTCAGGCAGGAAAACTTCGCGTCGCGGGAGCCCTTCCTGTCTTTTCTCAGAAAAAATGAATTGCGCCGGAGAAAATGAGGACTTATAATTGCGGGAAAGTGTCGGTCATTATGCTATGGTCTGACCATAGACGACGTCGCCATCGGACATTAGGAGGTTTTTGATGAAAAAGGCTTTTGCGGTCTCTGTGTGCCTGCTTCTGGCTGTTTCTGGAGTGTTTGCCCAGCAGACTTTTCTCACAATTGCAACGGGTGGCACTGCCGGAACATATTTCCCGCTAGGTGGAGCCTTAGCTGAAATCTGGAACAAGAATATCCCAAAAATGAACGTCAATGCCACGGCGACTGGAGCTTCTGCTGCAAATATTGCAATGCTCGCCAAGGGCGACGTCGATGTCATTTTTGTCCAAAATGATGCCGCCTACTACGCGTTCAATGACTTGGAGATTTATAAGGGCAAGGGCACCAAAGACATACGAGGTCTTGCCTCTCTTTACGACGAAACTGTACAGCTCGTCGCGCTTCAGGACTCTGGCATCAAAACAGTGGCCGACCTCAAGGGTAAGCGCGTGTCTGTGGGCGCCGCTGGCTCCGGCGTTGAACTCAATGCAAGACAAGTTCTGGAAGCGGCGGGCTTGAGCTATGCAGATATTAAGGTTCAGTACCTTTCATTTGCAGAGTCGGCATCCAACCTAAAAGATGGCAATATTGACGCTGCCTTCAATACTGCCGGAGCGCCAACCGCTGCTATTCAAGACCTGGCTGCATCCAAGAAGATCACGATCGTTCCGATCGATGGGGAAGTGGCTAAGAAACTGATGGGAAAGTACTCGTTCTATACCTTGACCAAACTTCCTAAGAGCACCTATATCGGCATGACCCAGGATGTTACAACGGTTTCTGTTAAGTCAATGTTAGCAGTCAGTGCCAAGCTAAACGCAGATCTTGTATACAAGTTATTGGAAACCATGTACGCCAATACGGAACGCCTTGCTGCTTCACATATCAAAGGGGCTGACATCAAGATAGAGACTGCTACCGATGGTATGTCGATACCGCTCCATCCAGGAGCCGAGAAGTTCTTCAAGGAACATAAGAAATAACGATCGCGCTGGGCTGCCGTGTTTTTATGGCTCACTTCTTTGAATGTTTGGATGAAAGACACGGTGGTCCGGTGTTAGGCATTATGGAATTCTTTAAGCGCCTTGTGATGGTTGCCCTGCTCTTGTTGGCGGGAGTTTCTTGTACGACGGCACAGAGTTATTCAGGACAGACCTCCGAATTCGAATTGACAATTAGAAACAGAGATGGAGTGCTTTTGGAGGCAGTTCCTGTTCCCGATGGGCGTTTTGATCTTGTCTACATTCATTCGTTCCATCTTACCCCTGTTGTGGAGCGATACGAGATACGAGTAGATGATAAGAACGTACCAGTCTTGCATCTTTTTGAATTGGAATACGAAAGTTGCGGCGTGGGCATGCCTACAGAACAAGAACTCGGTTACAGGTTGGTAGATGGTAAGTTCGAACTCTCCATGGATAGAACCTTTGTTTCTATCCCATTGATGATATCCATTGTTGAAGGGCACGGCATTTGCGTGGGTAATGAGTACCTTCCATTTACAAAATGGCTGCCGCCCGAATCCATGCTTATTTTGGCAGCACGAAAACCAGAAAACCATGCGAAAATCGGAGAACCATAGATGCGATGAGATAATGAGGCAAAAGAGAACAAGTATTTTAGGAGTGTTTCTAGGGAGGAAGGATTGATGAGCGAATCAGAACCTGTCGCTACTGCTTTGAATGAGGCTCCGGTTGATGCGCAGGAAGTGATGCGCAAGTATGACAAGGAGTCGGACTATCGCATCCTAAAGGGCTTCAGAGGGAAAATCATAGCGGTAATCGCCATAGTTTTCTCACTGTTTCAAGTCTATACGGCGCTCTTCGGCGTTCTGGACGCCATGATGCAAAGGTCAATACACTTGGCTTTTGGCTTTTGTTTGATTTTTCTGCTGTATCCTGCTAGCAAGAAGTGGCCTAAAGAACGGATACATCCAATTGATATTTTCTTATCAGCTATAGGGGCTGCCGCACCACTTTACATAAGTGTGCAGTGGACCTACGTCCTGTCTCAACGAGCAGGTATGCCGACAACCTTGGACATCGTCGTTGGGATTATCGGTATCCTTTTGGTCCTGGAAGCCACAAGAAGACTCGTTGGGCTTCCGATGGTCGTCATAGCCCTCGTATTTGTTGCATATGCTTTTGCTGGGCCATATCTGCCTGGCAAATTCGCACATCGTGGTGTGGACGTACCCTCACTTGTTGAACATCTTTTCTATACAACTGAGGGGATCTTTGGAACGCCAATCGGGGTGTCCAGCACTTTCATATTCTTGTTTATTCTGTTTGGCGCTTTTTTGGACCGAACAGGACTCGAGCAATTCT
>JBDKTP010000096.1:0-9942 GCA_039680115.1 Rectinema sp. | reverse complement strand
CGATCATGCCCATCGAGTCCTGGTTTAGCGACCACAACCCGGATTTTTCTGTCCATTCCATCCCCCTTTTAGAAGGTCACGCTCGGGCTGTACTCGCCAAAAACAGCGCGCAAGACGTCACAAATTTCCCCAAGCGTAGCATAACTTTTTACTGCATCAAGAATTAGTGGCATCAAATTGTCCGTCCCTTCTGCCGCTTTTTTTAGCCTTTCAAGGCAAGCCTGCACGGTAGCATTGTCTCTGCGAGCCTTAAGCTTCGCCAGTTTTGCTACTTGTTGCTCCTGGACTGAAGGGTCTACACGCAATAAGCCCTTTGGCGGTTCCTCTTTTGCCTGGAATTTGTTAAGCCCTACAACAATCCGCTGCCCTTTTTCCATATCCATTTGCCATGCATACGCAGAGTCTTGAATTTCCTGCTGTATGTAGCCCTGTTCGATCGCCCTTACCGCCCCACCCATCGCATCGATTTTATCCAAATATGCCAGAACATCTTTTTCTATCGACGATGTGAGACTTTCTACATAGTATGAGCCCGCCAACGGGTCGACCGTCTCTGCAACTCCGGACTCGTACGCGAGAATCTGCTGCGTGCGCAGCGCAAGCCGTACCGAATCCTCGGAAGGCAATGCCAGTGCCTCGTCCATGGAGTTCGTGTGCAAAGACTGTGTGCCACCAAGCACCGCGGCCAATGCCTGAATTGCCACGCGCACCACATTGTTGCTGGGCTGCTGCGCGGTCAAGGTAGAACCACCAGTCTGCGTGTGGAACCGCAACATTTGGCTCTTGGGGTTCTTAGCGTGGAAGCGGTCCTTCATAATGTGTGCCCACACGCGGCGTGCTGCCCTAAACTTGGCCACTTCTTCGAATAAATCGTTATGTGCATTGAAAAAGAAAGAAAGCCTCGGAGCAAAATCGTCTACGTCCAGCCCCGCTGCTATAGCTGCCTCTACATAGGCAATACCGTCTGCAAGGGTAAAGGCCACTTCCTGAACCGCAGTAGCCCCAGCCTCCCGAATGTGGTAGCCGGAAATAGAGATTGTATTCCAGTTAGGAACTTCACCTGCACAATAGGCAAAGATGTCGGTTATCAGCCTCATCGACGGCTTGGGCGGAAAAATATACGTCCCACGCGCAACATACTCTTTTAGGATGTCATTTTGGATCGTTCCATCAAGCACGCTGGCCGGAACTCCCTGCTTCTCCGCAACTGCTATGTACATAGCAAGGAGCACGGCAGCCGGAGCATTGATCGTCATGCTGGTGGACACTTTGTCAAGCGGAATCGAATCAAAAAGGGTCTCCATGTCCTCAAGTGAGTCAATAGCGACTCCAACTTTGCCTACTTCACCTGCGGCCAAGGGGTGATCAGAATCGTACCCTATCTGCGTGGGCAAGTCGAACGCGACGGACAGCCCTGTTTGGCCTTGTTCGAGCAAGTACTTATACCTGGCATTGGACTCCTCAGCCGTGCCAAAGCCAGCATATTGTCGCATGGTCCAGAGTTTTCCACGGTACATTGTGGCCTGAACTCCGCGTGTATAAGGGAATTCGCCAGGCAAGCCCAAATCGTCTAGATAATCTATATCCTCTATGTCCAGAGGCGTGTAGACTCTTTGTATCGGAGTGTTGGATCCTGTGACAAAATTCGCTTTGCGTTCCGGATGTTTGGCAAGCGCTTTCTCTGTCTTTTCTTCCCATGCTTTAAGGGCCTTTTTCAGCTCTTCTTTATCGCTCATGCCATTACTCCTTATAATATAAGCACTTAAGTATTCTTAGCGAGTTCGAGCCCTGCCTTGAGTGCATTCATATTGAGCTCTCCAGTCCCTTTTGGAACGCGAGCCAAGACAGACTGTTTGAGCGCCCTTTCAGACACGACACCGGAAATTCCCCCCAGAACGCCCAGCGCGACAATATTGGCGACGACCTTTTTCCCTATCACTTCTTCAGCTGTCTGCAAGATTGGCAGCGCTATTGTTTTAGCCTTGATGCTCGAGTCCAGCTTTACGCTCGTATCGGTTATAATGACGCCTTTTTTCATAAGAGGGCCATAGGTACGATAAGCGTCGTCCGTAAGAGCAAGCAAATAGTCTGGATCTGTAGCTTTAGGATAATCTATGTCTTCGTCAGAGATTATCACCTCGGCTTTGCTTGAACCTCCACGGGCTTCCGGTCCATAGCTCTGCGTTTGAATAGCGTTTTTCCCATCTTCGATCGCGGCTTCTGCCAGGACAATGCCCGCCAGCAACAGGCCTTGTCCTCCTGAACCGCTTAGTCTGAATTCGACTCGCATCCGCGCTCTCCTCCCTTGGATTTGAAACTCCCATTGTACGTCCGCTGCACTTTTGCCGACATCTCCATGTAGGAGGCTGTGTATTCAGGCCTTTCGGTCTTATAGAGTTCTCCAATCAAAATTTTGCCCTCTGTCTTTTCTGGTGGCAGAGAAGATACGGCTTTGACATTTACGGTGCGGTCCTTAATCCAATTGAGCACTTCCACCGGTCCGCCTATCTTATTCTTTCTACCAAAGTAAGTTGGGCACTGCGTAAGGGCCTCCACAACGGAGAAGCCCTTGTTCATTATTGCTTTTTCTATGAGGCTTTCCAGAAGCGTAACGTGATAACTCGTCGCCCGTGCCACATAGGTAGCCCCTGCAGCTTTCGCAAGCTCACAAAGATCAAAGTCGTACTCAACGTTCCCATACGGAGCGGTGGTAGCGTACATGCCGTGCGGGGTCGTGGGCGAATACTGTCCAGAGGTCATCCCATAAATCGAGTTGTTCATAATGATGGTGGTAATATCGATATTACGGCGTGCCGCGTGGATAAAATGGTTGCCGCCTATCGCTGCACAGTCGCCATCCCCTGTAAGCACTATAACGTGCAGATTTGGTCTTGCCAGTTTTACACCAGTGGCAAAGGCTATCGCCCTACCATGTGTGGTGTGGAGCGTGTCAAAATCGAGGTAGCCGACCGCGCGCGACGAGCACCCAATGCCGGAGACCAGAACGATATTGTTCTTGTCCAGGCCGAGCTTATCGATTGCCCTGACAAGTGCACCGACTACGGTTCCATGTCCACAGCCTGGGCACCAGATATGAGGCAGGCGTTCTTTTCTAAAGTAATCCAGGAATTCTGCCATCAGAAGGCCTCCTTCAGGGCTGCAAAAATCTCGTCAGGATGGAAGAGCTCTCCATTGACCTTTCCTAACTTGACCACTTTGCGTTTGCAATCCACAACGCGCTCCACTTCCAGAGCGAGCTGGCCCAAGTTCATCTCCGGCACAATGATCGTATGGGCGCTCTTTGTGAGTTCCCGCAGTTTTGCATCTGGGAAGGGCCACATCGTCTTAAGCCGCACCATTCCGGCCTTAAGTCCCTCTTGTCGCGCCCTTCGTACTGCAGACAACGCAGCCATGGCAGAAGAGCCAAAAGACACCACGGCCACCTCGCAATCTTCAGTATTCTCTGCAAAGTAGTCCGTGAGTTCGTCAATCCGCGTATCGATCTTGCGGGCTAGCCGCCTTACAAGCCTGTCAGCAATGTCAGGGTTGCTCGTAGGAGCACCAGATTCGTCGTGCGTGAGCCCTGTGCAGTGCCATCGATATCCAGTACCGAAGGGCGCCATAAGAGGAACGCCACCGTCCGGGTCTGCTTCATAAGGTTTATAGCCCTTTGGCGTCTTAGGCATAGGACGTTTTGGCATCTTATAGCTCTTAGGATCTGGCATTACGACTTTTTCCCGCATGTGGCCAATGACTTCGTCCGCAAGGACAATCACAGGCACTCGGAGCTCTTCGGCGATCTTGAATGCTCTAAACGTAAGCTCAAAGCATTCTTTGACGTTTCCGGGCGCAAGGACTACGATAGGATGATCTCCGTGGGTGCCCCATCGGGCCTGCATGAGGTCCCCCTGTGCAGGACTTGTGGGCATGCCGGTAGAAGGGCCCACGCGCTGCATATCAATAATTACGACAGGAATCTCACAGAGACTGGCATAGCCTATCGACTCCTGCATAAGCGAGAAGCCAGGACCCGATGTAGCGGTCATGGCCTTTTTGCCCGCCAATGACGCCCCGATGCAGGCAGCAATGGAACCGATTTCGTCCTCCATCTGGATAAAGCGGCCACCAATCTTGGGCAGTTCCTCCGAACACATTTCCGCTATCTCTGTCGATGGTGTAATAGGATAGCCCGCATAGAATTCTAAGCCTGCAGCTATGGCACCCAGAGTGCAAGCTTCGTTGCCTTGCAAGAGTTTTACTACTTCAGCCATTATGCGCCTCCGGTGGCAAGCTCAAATCGTATGCCGATACGTCCGATCCGCTGCTCTCGGGTTTCTCCTCGATGGGCTTAACTTCAATGGCGAAATCGGGACAGCGATATTCGCACATGTGACAACCTATGCAAAGTTGTGGCCGTTCAGGAAACACCTTGCCGTTCTTGAGTGTAAGGACTTGTTTTGGACAAAAAGCGACACAAATCCCACAACCCTTGCAGTATTTTTCGCGGATGATATGAAAATAGCCTTTTTTCTGTTCAGCCATACCCTCACCCGATGTAGTTGCATGCCACGCGCTGCCTATACAGGCAGGCTTACAATCAGTCTGGAAGAGAAAATCTTAGGAAAAGGGTTTTGTTATGCTTCCAAGAGATTAAAAGTTGCGGCATTGGCTTCATTCTATACGAAGAAGCCAATTCTGTCAAAAAAATCGAGCTACACAGGGCATGGACGCTGCAACCAGGGTCGATGGCCCGGCCCGACTTCCGATTTTCAGTCCGATGCTCTATACTATAACGCAAAAGAAATGGCATGGAGGCTAATCCAATGCAGAAACAGTTGAAGATCCGCGACGTGACGCTCCGTGATGGACAGCAGTCGCAATTTGCGACCCGCATGAATCAGGATCAGGTTACCCGCGTGCTTCCACATTATAAAGAAGCACATTTTTATGCCATGGAAGTATGGGGCGGCGCAGTGCCCGACGCAATAATGCGCTTTCTGGGGGAAAACCCTTGGGACAGGTTGGAGACCATCAAAGCTGGCATTGGAGATGCATCCAAACTCACTGCCTTGTCGCGCGGACGCAATCTTTTTGGCTACAGTCCCTATCCAGATGAAGTTATTAAGGGTTTTTGTTTCAACGCCGTACACTCAGGTATCTCAATAATGCGCATTTTCGACGCTCTAAACGATATCGACAACATGAAGTCGTCCATCGTCTACGTCAAAGAGGCCGGGGGGCTGGCCGACTGTGCCGTTTGTTACACAGTAGACCCTAAGTTCAGCCTAAAGGAAAAAACCAAAGCCTTCTTTGCTGGTAAGCGCCTGCCTCAGAATCTTTTTGGGGTTGAGTATTTTGTAAAGAAGGCGAAGGAACTTGAGGCACTTGGCGCCGATATGATCACCATAAAGGATATGGCGGGCCTCATAGACCCCGCCACCGCGGCCAAACTTGTCTTGGCTATCAAAAATGAAATAGCAATTCCACTCGATCTGCATACCCATTGTACGCCTGGCTATGGTGTAGCCAGTCTCCTTGCTGGCATGGTCAATGGTGTAGACATTATCGACACGGCAGTACTTTCATTTTCTGGCGGTCCTGCGGCGCCAGGCTACGAAATTATGCAGATTTTTGCAGACAAACTTGGTCTCGATACGGGAGTTGACAAGGCGGCGGTTGGAAGAATCGATAGGTTACTGCGCGCAGAGCGTGCAGAGCTGGCAAATTTCGATCAATACAAGCGGCTGCCACCAGAACTAGATCTTTCTAAGGATTCTATCGCTCCGGAACTCAGCAGACTCTTTGACGACGCTCTCGAACTGACAGTGACAAAAAAGTATGACAAAGCGCTGGATGCCTGTAGAAGAATCGAAGCTGCTTTTAACTATCCTGAGCCGGACAGTATCGTACAAAAAGCGCAAATCCCCGGTGGAATGTACACAAACATGATGTCGCAGCTTAAGGAGTTGCACCTGGAAAACCAGAAAGACGAGGTTATGCGCATGGTGCCACTCGTGCGGCTGGATTGTGGAGTGCCGCCGCTTGTGACGCCAACCAGTCAAATTGTCGGCGCACAGGCTGTAAACAATGTGGTCTCAATTGCTAAAGGCGATCCACCCTACTCGAATGTTTCCAAGAACTTTGCCGATCTTGTAAAAGGCTCCTATGGCAAGACACCGTGGCCTATCGATCCGGAGTTTAGGTTCAAAATCTGTGGAACAAGAGAAGAAATACCTTACGATACAAGTAATTATAAGAAACAAAACAATCCAGTTCTTCCCGAGGCCGGAGGCGCAAGGCTGGCCCTCAACGAAAAAGAAGAGCTGCTCTTGGAGCTCTTCCCTTCCGTGGCCGAGCGTTACCTTAAGAACAAGCGGATCGCAGAGTGGAAGGCAGCTCACCCTGATGGTGTAGAAGCCACCAAGAATACAGAGCCGGCCACCACTCCTGTTGCAAGCGACTCAAATACGGCAAGCGCCTCAAACGCCGATTGTATCGACTTGGGACAGTGTGCACCGGCATTTTCAAGTCTCGTGGCGCCTCTGGACAAAGATTACTGTATCGACGACGGACTTGACTCAGGTTTCTGGGAGAATGCAATCAATAACGCCGAGTAGCGAGGTGCCAGGCTTATCCTATGCCTGTTTGTCCTTCTTCAAGTTCATTGACACGGTCATGACGAAGACGAAGCATACGAGTATAAAGGCTGCTCCCCATGCCTTTTGATGCCAGTCGTCATAGGGGCTCTTTATGTATTCGTAAATCACGAGTGGCAGTGCACTTATGGGTTTACCGAGCGCCGTGCTGATGTACGGACTACCAAAAGCAGTAAAAAGCAATGGTGCCGTTTCTCCTGCAATTCGGGCCACCCCAAGCCCTGTAGCGCTCAGGATTCCCTGCTTTGCGGCGGGCAGAATGACACCGAAGGCAGTCCGCCATTGGGGAACCCCAAGCGAAAGCGCCGCCTCCCGATAGGATCCGGGAACAAGCGCAAAGATTTCGCGCATGTTTGTGGTGAGCAGTGGAATCATGATAAAGGCGAGTGCCACAGATCCGGAAAAAGCAGAAAAACCTCTCATTGGTATCACAAGCCACGTGTAAATTACTATACCAACAATAATTGATGGAATTCCTTGTAGCGCGTTGACAAGTACGAGCACGAGCTTCGCAAGCCTTTTTTTGGCGTTTTCGGCAAGATAGAGTGCCGCGAGGATCGAGATTGGCAGACTAAGCACCGTTGCTAGCCCCACTACGATCAAACTGCCTAGAATCGCGTTTGCGACGCCGCCGCCCGGGTCCCCGAATGGCTTCTGCGCCTGGGCAAAAAAGTCGATATTGAGCGCCTTGCTACCATTTACCGCAATGGTGACGAGCATATGACCAAGCACGATCAGTACGATGATCACCGGAATCGCGAGTGCAATGACAAAGGCTTTGTTCTTTGTACGACGCCGCCTTATCAGTTTGGGATTATCCTCGACCGGATTCCTTATAAATGCGGCATCGTTTGATATTGCGTCTCTTGATAATGCATCTTTAGACATTGCCGTTCTCCGTTTTCCCAATGATTCTGCGGCCAAGAAGATTCGTTAAGAACGAAAGAACGAAAAGCACCAGGGCAAGAGTCATCATTGCCGAACGGTGAAGATCGCTTTCCGCTTCGTTGAACTGGCTTGCAATGACGCTCGCAAGGGTATTCCCAAGCGCAAAAACCGAGTTTGGCATGCGCGTGGCGTTGCCAATGAGCATCGTGACAGCCATCGTTTCGCCCAGGGCCCTGCCAAGTGCGAGCAGGACGCCAGCGGCTACTCCTGAGCGGATATACGGGATACTGACGCCTAAAATCATCTCCTGGCGCGTTGTTCCCAAGGCAAGGGCAGCCTCCCGCATCGAATTGGGCACGCGTTGCATCACTTGGGCAGTAAGAGATGCCATGTACGGAATTATCATCACTGCAAGAACAAGAGAGGCTGAAAGTATGCCCACACCATAGGGTGCAACGCCCGCTGCGCCTTCCAGTCTTTGAACAAGCGGCACTATCGTCGTCATTCCCCACAATCCATACACAACCGAAGGAATGGATGCAAGGAGATTGATAAAGATCGACATTGCTCTACTCAAGAAAGAGTTACGCAGGTATTCACCCATGACGATGCCTACCGAAAGAGAAAGGGGCAAGGACACGAGAAGTGCCACGAAAGAAGTGAGCAGGGTACCCGACAGGAAGGGCAGCGCCCCATACTGCTTTGTTACTGGATTCCACTGCTTTCCCGTGAAAAAGCCAAGTCCAAAAACGTGAAAGGTAGGCATCGAGTCGACGGCTAAGGTAAGGAGAACCGCCGCAAACGCCAAAAGCAGGGCCACTGCGGCCCCGCTCGTTATTCTGAAATATCGCTTATCGTTCATGTAGCCCCGTCCGTCTCTTCCGTCTCCATCGTATGCTGGACGTTGTTGAGCCGCCTCAAGGCGGTCTTACCGAAGTTTCTGGCCACCGTAGGTGATGCTTGAGATAATCGCCTCAGCATCGGCAACTGCGGATTTTGGAAGTGGAGCGTAGTCGAGCGCCTCTGCGTATTGTTGTCCATCTTGAATAATCCACATGAGCAAGTCAACGAGAGCCTTGGCTTGTTCCCTTGTTCTTCCGGCATAGCTTTGTTCCTGATAGACCACAAGCCACGTAAGGGAGCTGATGGGATAGCCCTGTGGAGCGCTGGTATTGGCCAGCACAATCCTTGTGTCTTTGGGCATGTTGAGGCTCGCAGCAGCGGAGATCGACGCCGTGGTAGCCTGCACCCAGTTCCCACTTGCATTCTTCAAGGTCGCCATGGAAAGCTTATTCTGGTTGGCGTAGGCAAGTTCGACATAGCCGATGCTGCCCGTGGTCTGCTTGACAACGCCGGCTACACCGGAATTCTGGGCCGCGCCCTGACCTACTGGCCAACTCACGCTGTTCGCATTGCCAACTTGTGAACTCCATTCGGGGCTGACCGCGGAAAGGTAGGCAGTGAAATTGAAGGTCGTACCCGATCCATCCGAGCGGTACACCGGCATTATCGGTGTAGAAGGCAGATTCACACCGGGGTTCTGAGCCTTGATGGCAGGGTCGTTCCACCTGGTAATCTTGCCAAGATAGATGTCAGCCACAAGGTCGCCTGTCAATCTGAGTGCCGGATTACCGGGGAGGTTGTACACGATAACGACGGCTCCAACGGTAGTCGGAATATGGACAATCTTAGCTGGGTATTTTGCCATGTCCGAATCCTTGACAAAGGAGTCGCTCGCGCCAAAATCTACGACACGGTCCTGAATGTTCTTAAGGCCGCCAGACGAACCGATGGCCTGATAATTGACTTTTATTCCAGTTTTTTGGGCATAGACGTCAAACATCTTAGTATACAGAGGCGCCGGGAAGGTAGCTCCTGAACCAAGCAGCGACGTTACCTGTGCTGTCGCAACTGAGGTAACGCTAAGCACCAAAAGTAGTACAATTAAGCCGCGGATGCGATTTCTTTTCATTTTCTAACTCTCCTTTCTCTAAACGTGACCAAAAGATAGGCGGCTGCAATTAAGCCTTTGCGACTTTGTGGTTAGAAAACTGTTAAAACGCTGAACAATAACTGAACAATAAAAAACCGCCCCTGCACGGAGCGGTTTTTCTGACGTTCAGCCTAATCTGAAGTCCAGCGAGTGATGTTCTGGTGTGTTATTGATTGGTAGTAGCAGGCTGAGCAGCGGCATCAGTCGTGGCAGCTGCAGGTGCAGTAAACCCAGCGGCCTCGAGCGAAGACTGGAGTGTGGCAATCTCATCTTTGAGTGTGGTCAAACTCGTCTTGGCAGTCGCATAGTCGCCAGAATCGTTCGCAGAAGAAGCGGCGGCAATAGCCTGCTCTTCGTTTGCAATCTGAGCATTGATGGCGTTAAGGTCAAGCTTAGCCTTTTTGG
>JBDKTP010000095.1:0-23508 GCA_039680115.1 Rectinema sp. | reverse complement strand
AGGACGCCTTGCTTTTCGGCTTCATATGTCTCATACGATGGATCGCCAGGTTCTGGTGGCTTGACCATGAGATACGTCACAAGTTGACCCACAAGATTCGAACACAACGATACGCTTACGAGTTTGGTTATTTGTGCAACAATCTCGGCAGGGACGTTGCGCACTTCCATATAGCCTCCACGTTGTCCACATTCCCCCAGGAAGCCTTTGGAACAGGAATGGAAGCTAAAAAGACTCACCTCTTTTTCGCCAAGTTCTGTCATTACCCTTGCAAATGAGACGAACTTATCCCCCGGATTATAAATGTTTTCCTGATAGACTTCGTCGGCGAGAATGGTGAGATTATGTCGCTTTGCAAAATCAATCACCATGGCGATGTTGTCCCGAGTGAGCACTTGTCCTGTTGGGTTTCCTGGATTGATGACACAGATGGCTTTGGCCTGTACACCTTTCGTGCGCGCTTCCTCCAGTGAGCTTTCCAACATGCTTATGGAGAGCGTCCAGCCCGATTTTTCGTCCAGGAAGTAGCCGATCTGTTTGCCCCCATAAAGCGTAATTGTAGCCGAGTAAAGAGGATATTGAGGTACTGGTATCATTATTCCGTCTTGAGAGGAAGAAAGCAGCATGATGAGGGCGGTCTGGACGCCCTTGGATGCTCCGTCGGTGAGATAGATGTGGTCGGGATCCGCATCTACAGTCACGCCGCCGTAAGAGTCTCGATTTTGAATGAAGTTTGCGACCGCTTTTCGAACGAAGAGCAGTCCTTTGGAATCCGAGTATGCACCCACGCCGAACTTGGACTCTCTTAAGATAGTACGTGCGGTTTCGATTGTGTCCGCGGGGAAGATGCCTTCTGCCTTGTTCAAAAGCTCGGGATATTCCACAAGAGCGAGCACCTGCCGGACGTAGGTGATAGGCTTCTGGCCAAGCGCCTGTGGATTGCCGATGTTACAGTAGATTATCTTTTTGCCGGCTTTTTCAAGTTCGTTAGCACGGGCAACGATTGGCCCGCGCACAGCGTACTCGGTTTTCAGCACCGCCTGACCGAGATCCGAAAGGTTGAGAGCCATATGGACTCCTTACTTAAGCCTCACGAGCGTTCGAGGTCTTTAGCCCCTATTATATGCCAGAGCAATCGGTGCGTCGAGTTTTTTCCTAACAGAGCAGTGTAGTTTTTTCATAATAAGATAATTATTCATACCAGAATGAATAATTATGATTTTGCAATGGATTTTCTTGCTTGACCTTTGCCTTGCGTTGGTATATACAAAGAAAATAGTGTGTATTGTCACCACGAATCCTTGTGGTGGCAGTCATCCCAACCAGAGGAGGCTTCTATGCCCGTCAATCTTAAAGGACGAAGTTTTTTGACCCTCAAGGATTATACCCCAGAGGAAATCCGATATCTGCTCGATCTATCCAAAGATCTTAAAGCTAAAAAGCGCGCAGGGGTCAAGGGCGACGCTCTGTACCGCAAGAATATTGTGCTCCTGTTTGACAAAACTTCGACGCGCACTCGATGTGCATTCGAGACCGCATGCTGGGACGAAGGCGGCAATGCCACTTACCTTACCAATTCCCAGATGGGCAAGAAGGAGTCGGTGGAGGACACGGCGCGTGTCTTGGGGCGTATGTACGACGGGATTCAGTACCGAGGCTATTCCCAAAAACTGGTCGAAGATCTTGCAAAATACTCAGGCGTTCCAGTGTGGAATGGCTTAACAGACGAGGATCACCCAACGCAGATTCTTGCGGATTTGCTTACAATAGAAGAACATGTTGCCAAACCGCTTTCTAAAGTCAAGCTTGTCTATTGCGGCGATGCCAGAAACAACATGGGCAACGCCCTTATGATCGGCTGCGCAAAAATGGGCATGAAGTTTGTCGCGCTGGCGCCAAAAGAACTATGGCCCCAGGAGAAACTCACCCAAGAGATGCGTGAAGTCGCAGCCCAGAACGGTGGTTCGATCGAATTCTTTACCATAGACCGCGCAGATGCGGCTTTGGCCGGTGCCGATGCACTCTATACCGACGTTTGGGTATCCATGGGCGAAGAGGACAAGTTCGCAGAGCGCATTGCTCTTCTGGAAAAATACCGCATCACCATGGACTTTGTGCGCAAGACCAACAACCCGGACGTCATCTTCCTTCACTGTCTGCCCTCGTTCCACGATACGGAAACCGATGTGGGCAAGGACATCGAAAAAAAGTATGGTCTTAAAGAGATGGAAGTATCGGACGAGGTGTTCCGGTCCAAGCACTCGGTCGTTTTCGATCAGGCCGAAAACCGTCTTCACACGATCAAAGCAGTCATGGTCGCGACCATAGGCAACGTCTAGACCAAGGGGTCTGATGGAGCCAAGGGAGTGTAGAGGCTCGCCAGGTCGAAGAGAACGATGCTCCCTGTCTGGCGGGCATCTGTCCCTTGCTCTTGCGAGGCAAAATCGGGCATGGCATTTGCCGTCGTTGCACCCGAGGCCTGCGCAAGGGTCTGGAACCTCAGTTCCTTAGTTTGCCCTGGACGCAGATAGAAGCCGGCGTCGTCGAATTGGCCTTGGCCCGAAAGGTCACAGGCTTGTACAAAAAAGGCCGGAGCACCCAGAGCACGTATTACATAACAAGCTCTTTCCTGGCGCTGCAATACAAGCCGAGCCGGTTTGAATCGACAGTATTTTGGTTCGGCAAGCAGGAGTGCAGAAGTTCGCTCTAAGACGGTATTTGCGTGCATATCTTTGTCCTTTATGTGTGCCCGGATACTTGCTTCTACATAGCAGTCTTGTAGCGAGGCCGGCACTTGATTTGCAGGCAGCGACCATAGTTGCACAGAGGCTTGAGACGCAACCCGAGCGCTCACATTTGTTTGGGCCAACGTGGTTCCATCGAAGGCGCAGAATCGCACCGTGCAGGTCACATCCAACTCGGCATCGAGGTCGCTCACCACAAAAAGTTTTATGCTTTCGTCCTGTAAAAAGAGAGCGGGCAAAAGTGGATCGAAAAACCTTTTTGCCTCGTAGTGGAGCAATTTCCAAAGTCCAGAATATTCTATGCTCGACCAGGAGATAGCTGGCCAGACATCGTTTAGTTGCCAATAAAGCGCGCCCATGCAGCGTGGTTTGCAAGATCGCCAAAACTCCACAGCGGTTTTTATGGCCATCGCCTGTTGCACTTGGGACGCATAAATCGTTTCAATATAACCTTTTTGTTTTCCGAAAGATCGTTCCATGGTCTGGCCGATGAGTATTTCGCCCTTGGGGTCGCGCTCATGAAATTTCAAGGTTGGACTGCCAATGAAGCGTTCCGAAGGATCAGCAAAAAGTGCGATGGTAGGTGCAGAGGGATAGGACTGGAAGCCGAATTCCGAACAGAACCGCGGCTTTACGGTCAAGTACTCCGAAAACGGTTTTGCCTCGTGCCAGACTGACCAAAAATGCATGTCGCCAGAACTGTCTGCATGCCAGTTGTCCGAAAAATCCCCAGGACCTGCCGAAGGGCTCGAAGGCCACCAACAGTGGTCCGGATCGAGCTCTTGGATCACTCTCCCGAGTACACCATAGGTGAGCAATTCATAGTCCTTCTTGTAACGTTCAGGCTCTGCTCTGGATTCTTCGTACCACGTAATGGCTCCCAATGCTTCGTTGTTGCCACACCAGAGCGCCAGAGATGGATGATCTGAGAGCCTTTTTACCTGGGATCGAATTTCCTCTTCAACGGTTGCAAGAAAACGGGCATCTGAAGGATAAAGCGCACAGGAAAAGGCGCAATCTTGCCAAACCATGATGCCGTATTCGTCGCAAAGATTGTAGAATGTATCGCTTTCGTAGCGTCCGCCGCCCCACACGCGGAGGCAGTTCATGTGTGCCGCCACCGCGGCCTGCAAAAGCGCTCCAGGTCGCGTCTTTGTCCAGCGAGAGGGAAGGGCGTCGACAGGAATCCAGTTGGCTCCCTTGGCAAATACCTTCCTGCCATTAATAACGAATGTCATCTCTCGGCCAACTTCGTCGTTTTGGGTCGAAACACGAAGCTCTCTAAAGCCAATGTTTTTTTCTACCTCGTAAAAAACTTCGCCAGGGGCCGTCCCGCCGGTATCAACGTCCCTTGTGGTCGGATTGTCGCTGTCCGTGGACAGCTTCGGCGTAGAATGGCCGGTAAACCCCCGCACTCGAACGGTGAGTTTATAAAGTACCTGCTCGCCCTGGTCGACAGGCCACCAGAGCAGCGGTTGTTTTATCCTTATGTGTTCAACAAGAAGCGAAATGCCCTCTTGGACGTGTACTTCTTTCCTGACGGTAACTCCTGCCAGTAAGATTTCCAAAATTACGTCTTCTTGTTCCTTGCTATCCACTTCTACCGCAACACTGATATCAAAATCGGGCGTTTGGCCAGTCCTTTTTGTCGACTCCCAGTCAAAATCGGTATCCGTGTCAGGTTGCAAAGCCTTGAACCTCGTTTGCACTGACTCGATGCGTGGTCCATCGGTACCGATGATGGCGATGTTGTCGTAAATGCCACCTGTCATAATACATGGTCCCCAATCCCAACCGGACATGCACTGGGCTTTTCGCACAAGGTTGCGATGTGGTGATGAGACCGGATAGACAGATTCTGGAATCGGGTAGCTTAGGTTGGCAGCACGTTTTGCAGCCAGCTTCACTGGTGAGAAAATGACGACCGCGATTCTGTTTTTGCCCTGACGAACGAAATCCTGAACATCCCATCGGCGTGGAATGAACATATCGTCGCCTGTACCGGCGAGCCTGCCGTTTACGTAGACATCTGCGACTGTGTCTAATACATCGATGCAAAGAAATAACCGTTTGCAGTTAAAAAGGGGCGTTGTGACGGTGAATTCCCGTTCCAGGACCCAGTCTGCCTTGCCCACCCATTGGATTTTGAGTTCATTGGTGCCTTCGTAGGGATCGGGAATTAGCCCTGCGGCAAACAGGGCGGAGACGATATCCCCTGGAATTGTTGCGGGGATGCCTTTGGCGAGGCGCTCCAGGTCGACACCGTCCAAGTGGCTCTCTGTATCTGTAAAGGGCGATTCCTGGATCGCCTTTGCTTTGAGTACCCACGATCCGGCAAGCGACAACGATTCCATGGCAATCCTCCATTCTCAGGTTGTAGGTGGACATTTTACGTTACTGCTCACCGGGAGTTTTCTCAAGCATAAATTTTTCTTGACAGCCTTGTATAGTCATGGTATTGGTTAATTGGTTGATTCTATAAACCAATTAAAAAACCAATTAAAAAATTCCAAGAGGCGCAATTTAAGAGTCGAGTTTATATCGAGTTCAGACAGGTGATAGGGAGACAGGGTGATAAAATGACCAGACCCGCGGATAAACGCACACGTACTGCTGCTCGCATTTTTCGCGCTGTGTGGAGAAATCCTGGTGTAAGTCGCATCGATCTTGCGAAGATGCTCGATCTTGACAAATCTACCGTAACAAACCAAGTAGCTGCGCTCCTGACTCGTGGACTTATCAACGAGACCGAGGAGAAAGAAGCCTCTAAAAAAGGTGGACGCAAACCTATAGAGCTGGCAGTAAACCACGACTATGGCCGATTTGTAGGCATAGAGATTCAGCTCGGCTTTTACGAGGCAGTCGTTGTTGACATGGCAGGTAAAATAATAGGAACCAAGCGCGGTGCAATTGACACCAGCAATGCTAATTTTGCTGATATTGTTGTCGGCATTATTGACGATATGGAAAAGGAATACTGTCAGAAGTCGATTTTGCTGGGCGTGGGAGTTGGAACCGCTGGCCTGGTGGACTCCAAACGTGGACGCATTCGTTATTCGGTGCCCCTTGAGATCGACAGACCTTTCGATTTTTCAAAAGCGATGGCAGGAAGAACAAAGGTTCCTGTTTTTATAGAAAACGATGCCAATTGCTGTGCCTGGGGAGAGCTTGCCTTCAATAAAAAAGAAGAACTCAAGGATTTTCTTTTCGCACTTGTCGAGTACAGGCAAGACCGAGTGTCCCTGACGAACTATGGTGGCATGGGAGTAGGTTTTGGCATTGTGCTTGGGGGGCGGGTGCACACGGGCGCCCATGGCGTCGCTGGAGAGTTCAGGAGTGCTTTCTGCAATGGCAAGAGCGATGTTCAGTTTTCTTTGCCGAAAGAGGAGCTTGTTCGTATAAGTGAGGATCGCTCGGTGCTGGAGAAGGCCGCTGATGAGCTTTCCAGAAACATGGCAATGCTGATCAATACAATGGACTTTTCTCAAGTTTTCATAGGTGGCGACATCGAGGCGCTTGCGCTCGACCTGCCGATGCTTCTTAGAAAGCGCATTGAGGAGAATTGGATGTACACCTCGCCCAAAGAGGTAGAAGTTCGATATTCGAGTTTTCAGGACAAGGCGGTCGCATACGGAGCTGCTGGTATGGTGTTTGAAAGGCTCTTGTCCGAGCGTCAGTTGCCGGGGTTGGAGTCTTAAAGTTTGCGCATCTTGCCGACTGCACTAAGGCAGTTGGCATAGCATTGTTGGGGTAGGCTGAAAAGCAGCCTATTTTAAGGAGGTTTGGATGAAAAGAACGATTTTTGCCGTCGTTGCGATCGCCATGCTGACGGTTGCCGCCTTTGGGCAAGAGAAAGTGACGCTCAATGTGCTCAACTATCAGCAAGCCGACCAGGCAGGGTATCAGGAAGACGTGGAAATCTGGAAGAAGTTCCAGGCGGAGAACCCAGATATTACCCTGAACATGGAAATCCTCTTCAATGAGCCTTACCATCAGAAGCTTCAGGCGTATGCAGCGGCAGGCACGCTTCCGGATGTGTTCTATGTATGGCCTGGCGCCAGGAGCGCGGTTATTCATGAGAAGAAGCTGGCAAAGGACCTTGCAAAACTGCTTGGGCCCGACTACCTGAAGGATTTTTCTGGTGCTGCAATCAACCCGAACAATCAGCTTGGCAAGTATTTGGTTGAGCTACCTCAGTCGTTTACCTACACGTCTGTTATGTATGTCAACAAGAAAATGCTCGCTGACAATGGTTTTGCGCTTCCGAAGACCTACGACGATCTCAAAAAGATGGTTCCGAAGCTCAAAGCCAAGGGTATCAACGTAGTCATGTTGCCAAACAAAGACGGTTGGCCTATGCAGTCCTGCCTGTTCTCCACGGTTTTGGGACGAATGGCCGGAGACAAATTTGTAGACTCGATCAAGGCTGGCAAGGCGAAATTCACAGACAAGCCGTTTGTTGATGCGCTTACGGTGATTTCGAACCTTTACAAAGATGGAATTATCGCCCGCGAGGACAATCAGGTTGGGTATGGCGAGGCACCCGGACTTTTTGCTTCTGGCAAGGCAGCAATCTACATCGATGGAGACTGGAGAGCAGGTGCGTATATAACGGACAAGGCTTCGGGCAAAGCGCTTATTTCCCCTGCAGCGCAGGCGACGGATTTTGAGCTTCTCCCGTTCCCGGCCATTCCTGGCGAGGTTAACCCAGGCGTGGTGTCCGCAGTCGCAGGCACTGGTTGGGCTATTTCCGCATCGATACCTTCGGGTTCTGCCAAGGAAAAAGCGGCAGTTCGACTCTTTAAGTATTTGTATTCTCCTGAAGTGCAGGCTATTCGGTATAGTACTGGCGCCTATGTTCCTACCCGCAAGAACGTAAAAGCAAATGTTGAACCCTTGGTCGCTAAGGTTCCAGTTTTCTACGCGAACAATCCCGATACTTGCTATGTGTTTGATGGCGAGTTTGATCCAGCCGTCTACAATGTACTGAACGATGGTCTTATCGCAATCGGTCTTGGCACCTCGACGCCGCAGAAGGTTGCTGCGGATGTTGAGAAAGCCTATGAAACTTGGCGTGCAACGCAGAAATAGTAAGACCTAATTTTGGGGCTAAAAGGTTTGAGGCGTTTGACGACGCCTCAAACTTCTCATTGCCTGCTGCGGACAGGTGGCCTGCTGCGAACAGGTGGCCTGCTGCGGACAGGTGGCCTGCTGCGGACAGGTGGCCCCGGGCCGTTGGCCATTGCTGTGTCGATTTGTGGGACCCTGGTCGATTTGTGGGACCCTGACGGAAACGGATAGAAACGGACGGAAACCGACAAAACAAAACAAGAGAACTAACTGAGAAATGAGGCAAGAATGTGAAAAAGGCCAGTCATTATAGGGAAGAAACACGGGCGTTTTGGACGATGGTGTTGCCGGGATTCATTGTTTACATCGTAGTCATGGCCTTTCCTATTATTCTTTCGGCTGTTTTGTCGGTTTCCAACTACTCGGGTGGAAAGATGTTCGGTGGGGAAAGCTGGGGCTTTCAAGGCTTTCAGGCGTACACGAGCCTCTTTACCGACCCCTGGTTCTGGAATGCGCTCAAAAACAACATGTATATCGTGCTTATCTCCGTCTTTGGACAACTCCCGTTGGGATTCATTTTAGCCTACTTTATCTATGCAAAACTGGTCAAAGCCCCTGACTTTTGGCAGGGGATACTCTACCTGCCCAATATCATTTCGGTGATCGTAGTTGGTCTTTTGTGGCAGACTATTTTTTCACCACATGGGCCGATAGCCGAAGTGATGAACACGATGACGCGGACAAGGTTTCAGAGTCAGCTGCGCGAGCTTTTCGCGTCTTCGGGTGGCTATGCTCCCACCAAGGAGATTGCCACCAGAATCCTTCAGATGGTTGGTGCGGAAGGGCGGGCGCTCTTTTCCAACCCAGTGGAAGAATTGACCGAGCTCTTGGCTTCGTATAACGGGCAGCCTTTGCAAGAAGTCCTCGATGGGCTGACAAATCTTTTTGCACCCCGATGGTCGCCTACCTTCTTGAGCCAGAACAATGTTGCGATGTTGCCAGTGCTCTTTGTAATCCTGTGGATGTACACTGGTATGTATCTTGTACTCTTTCTTGCCAACATGCAAAAAATCGATTCCCAGATAATCGAGGCGGCAAGAATCGATGGAGCGACGGAAGGCCAGGTTATGCGGCACATAATCCTGCCGTCACTTTCTGGTACCATAGTAAACTCCGCTATACTTGCCATATCTGGCTCGCTTTCCAGTTTTTCACTTGTCTTTTCGATGACCGGAGGTGGACCGTCCCGAGTCACGGAAATTCTTGCTATTTATATGTATAATAAGGCATTCCTCGGAAGGCCGAATTTTCCGCTTGCAAATGCCATATCGCTTGTCATGGTGCTCATCAGCTTTGTCTTGATTTTGCTCACCAAAATGGCGGAGCGTCGGTTTGGCGGAACAGAGGAGTGACACGATGACACAGAAAAAAAGGGATCGAGAGAAAAAATCGAAGGTCAAAAAGCCTATGTCATTCTTGAGTCGGTTTCTCGCCTACCTCATAATGATTGTCTTCGCCTTTATGACTATATACCCAATTGCTTGGCTTATAATGAATTCTTTTAAGTCGACGCGCGAATTTCAGATCAACCAGCTTGGCTTGCCAAAGGTCTTTACGTTTTCCAATTACGTAGAAGCCTGGAAGATGGGCGACTTTGCGCTCCTGTTTCCAAACTCTCTTATCTACACGATAGGTGCCACAGTGGGCATTATCTTCTTGTCGCTTTTGGCAGGCTTTGCGTTTGGCAAGCTTCATTCACGGGCAACTGGACCGATGTACGGCAGTTTTATGATAGGGATCCTCCTTACCACACAAACCTTGATGATTCCGCTTTTTCTCGAGGTGAATCTGTTTGGCATTTACAATACGCGTTTTGCAGTTTTGCTTGTCTATATCGGAGCTGGTCTGCCGATCGGCATTTATCTGGCCACTGAGTATATCAGATCGATTCCAACCGCCCTGGTCGAATCGGCCCGCATCGACGGAGCGGCGTTCTTTACAATATTTAGGAAAATCATCGTTCCAATGAGCAAGCCGGTATCCACGACCATCGCCATTTTGAACATTTCGAATATTTGGAATGAATTCGCTATAATCAACATTTTGGTGTCCAAGACCGAGCTCAAATCGTTGCCGCTAGGCATTTACAAGTTCTCTGGCTCGCTTTCCACCGACTATGGCAAGCAGTTCGCTGCCTTGACTATTGGCATGGTGCCGATGTTGGTGTTTTATATCATCTTCCGGAAGCAGATCACGAAGGGTGTTGCAGCAGGTGCGGTGAAAGGGTGAAAGGTTTTTGAAAGGGTGAAAGGTTTGAGACTGGATACGAGGAGCAAATGGTGCGCAGCGACGGTTTTTCGGACGACTTTGTGTGGGGATGTTCAACATCGAGCTATCAGGTAGAAGGGGCAGTGGACGAAGACGGGCGGGGTGTCTCGATTTGGGATACCTTTTCTCATACCAAAGGCAAGATTCGCGATGGATCGAATGGAGATGTCGCGTGCGACTCATACCATCGATTTGAAGATGATAGAAAACTGCTCGAGCGCTTGGGCGTAAATGCCTATAGGTTTTCCATTGCGTGGCCGAGAATCCAGCCGAATGGCAAAGGGAGTACAAATCAGAAAGGTATAGACCACTATTCTCGCCTAATCGATGGACTCTTGGAGAAGGGAATTGAGCCTTGGCCAACGCTGTACCATTGGGATTTGCCGCAGGCGCTGGAAGACGCTGGCGGTTGGCCAGAGCGGGATACCGCGTATCGTTTTGCCGAGTATGCGGCGGCCATGTTCCGGGCTTTTGGTTCGCGTGTACATCATTGGACAAGTGTGAATGAGCCTTGGTGCAGTGCTTTTCTGGGTTACAGGGATGGCGAACACGCGCCGGGGCTACATGATGTCCGCCTTGCCCATAGGGCTGTCCATCACCTCCTGCTTGCGCACGGACTTTCCAATGACCTTTTCAGGCAGACAGGCATGGAAGGCGAGTTTGGCATAGTGATAAACCCGGTGTGCAGGCGCCCGGCACAGGCTACCGAAGCTCACCGGCAGGCAGCCATGCGGGCGTCTTTGGAGCAGACTAATCTGTGGCTTGACCCGGTGTTCGGACGCGGGTATCCGCAGGAATATGTACAAGCTTATGGCGCTCAGATGCCTGTTTTTGACGGGGATTTGGAGTTGATCGCCACGCCAGTAGACTTTGTTGGCGTGAATTACTACGAAGAAAACTGCGTAGAGCCTTGCCCCCAAGGCCCAGAGAGTCCTCTCGGTTATAGAATTGTACCCACCACCCTGCCAAAAACGGCGATGGGCTGGGATGTTGTACCGGATGGACTTAGGCGTCTTCTTGTTTGGATATCGAATGAATGGAAGCCTAAAGCGCTCTATGTTACGGAGAACGGGGCAGCTTTTGTGGATACAACTTCCCAAGGCGCGGGAGAAGAGGGAGAAAAAAGCGAAGCCACACATGAAAGAGGTAGCCAATCGGCAGCTCGCCAGGAGCGTATTCACGACACAGAGCGTATCGCATATTTGCGCGATCACATCGGCGCTTGTAGGCAAGCTATTGCCGAAGGGGTGCCTTTGAAGGGATACTTTGTGTGGAGCCTGCTCGACAATTTTGAGTGGGCTTGGGGCTACTCCATGAAGTTTGGGCTTGTTGCCGTCGACGCTTGTACGCAGGCCAGGCTGCCAAAGGATAGCTTTGATTTTTATCGGACAGCAATTACCGGGACTAAAAACCCTCGGTTTTGAACTCGAACCCAAAGACAAAAGGACTACCCATGAACGAGTGTAATCTGGTACCGGCACCGCATTCGTGCCAACTGCGAGAAGGCTCTTGCGGGCTCAGCTTTGATGGTTCGGTGAGTGTCCCCGAAAAATGGGCGCTGGAGCGTGAAATTCTGACTCAGTGGATCCACGAAGGACCCAATGGCGCCCCCAGGGTGCGGGTTGTATGCGACGAAGCTGTGGTCGGCAAAGAGGCCTACAGGTTGCACATTGCCGAAGACGGAGCGACACTCGTGGCATCGGACGGCGCGGGGGTAATCCGCGGGGCAGCGACCCTTAGAGAGCTTGTACTTTCTTCTGGGCCTAGACTCGCCTGCTTGGATATTGAAGATGAACCGCGCTTTTCATGGCGCGGGTTTATGTTGGACACGGCGCGCAACTTCTTTAGGGTGGAATTCCTCGAAAAAATGATTGATGCGGCGGCCATGCACAAACTCAATGTGTTTCACTGGCATCTGACGGACGACCAGGCATGGAGACTCGATCTGAATTTTGCACCTGAAGTGGCTGCCCAAGGCGGAATTCACCGCGATGTGCGCTATCAGGAACCGGTCTATCGGGAAAATGTCTATACCCACGCCGATATCGCTCGAATAGTAGAGTTTGCGAAGAGCCGGCATGTTCTTGTCGTCCCGGAAATTGAAATGCCCGGTCACGTCACTGCACTTCTTGCTTCGCACCCGGAATTTTGCTGCCTCAGTGCAAATGAACCCGGTTTATACTTTGAGCCGGAATATCGGTTTGGCATTTTTGAAGACATCTTGTGTGCCGGCAACGATGCGGTTTTGAAGTTCGTCGACCAGCTCGTCGAAGAACTTTGTTCACTTTTCCCAAGCCCGGTCATCCATATGGGAGGAGATGAGGCGCCAAAAACGCGCTGGCTTTCCTGCCCTCGGTGCAGACAGCGAATGATAACTGAGAACCTCATGCACGCCGACGGAAGCCCGGACCCAGAGAAACTTCAGGCCTGGTTCATGGAGCAGATACAAGCCTCGTTGGCAAAGCAGGGTAGACGAATGGCGGGCTGGGACGAGGTGGTGGAAGGCGACATGGACAAGTCGGTAGTGGTTTTTGGCTGGCGGGGAAACAATATGGGCAAGGTAGCAGCCGGGCGTGGTTATGATGTTGTCATGTGTCCTCAGACAAAAGCCTGTTACCTCGATCACAAGCAAGAAGACTCGGCCGAGGAGCCGGGTCAGCTTGGCGTTTGTACGCTTGAAGACTCGTACTCGTTCGACCCAATTTCGCCCGAACTGTCGGGCGAGGAAGCCAAGCATATTTTAGGGGGACAGGGAAATCTCTGGACCGAGCTTATTCCTTTTGGCAGACAAGCCGAGTACATGTTGTACCCGCGTCTTTGCGCGCTCTCCGAGGTGTTTTGGAGCCCCAAAAGCAAACGGAATTTCCAGGATTTCTCGCAGAGAATGCAAACCCATGGCACGCGTCTGGATTTGTTGGACATAGCGTGGCGGCGGTCTGACGTGCAAAAGCGGAGGCAATAATAGGTGACAAGTACAAAAGCGACACTTTCAGCACCAGAACGGGTGCTCCTTGTCGGAGTTCAGGCCGATCAAATCGATGCAAAAGAGGCGCAAAGCCTGGTCCATGAATTGCGCGGGCTTGCCAAAACGCTCGGCTTGGACGTGGTGGACGAGGTCGTCGTCAAGTTGCGCGAAAAAACCGCCAATCTGCTCTTGGGAAAGGGCAAGGCGGACGAGATCGCTACCATAGCGAAGTCGGAGGACGTGGACTCAATTGTGTTCGACTATCCATTGTCGCCCGTTCAGCAGCGCAACTGGGAGACGCTCTCGGGCAAGAAAGTGTACGACCGCGCCGAACTCATACTTAAGATTTTTTCCGCTCGTGCCATGACAAGAGAAGCGACCCTTCAAGTGGAGCTCGCGAGCCTGAAATATGCGTTGCCACGGCTTGCCCATTCGTACGAGGAACTGTCCCGTCAGCGCGGTGGGCGCTACGGTACAAAGGGCTCCGGCGAGCAGAAACTCGAATTGGACAGGCGTGAAATTGAAAAGCGAATTCACGAAATCGAGGATGAGTTGGAAGAAGTCAAGAAGTCGCGATCGGTACAGAGAAAGCGACGGGAGCGCGTCGATGTTCCCAGGGCAGCACTTGTCGGCTACACCAACGTGGGCAAGAGTAGCCTGCTCAATGCGCTTTCTAAAGCCAATGCATTGGTGGAGGACAAACTTTTTGCGACGCTCGATCCGACGACGCGGCGCCTTTCTTTAGCTTCTGGTACGACACTACTTATCACCGACACCGTCGGTTTCATACGCAATCTGCCTCACGGCCTGGTCGAAGCCTTTAATGCGACGCTGGAAGAAGCTGCGGATGCGGATGTTCTGCTGCATGTGGCCGATGCTTCGGATCCTGAGACGGCTGTTCACATGGCCACGACAGACAAAGTTCTTGCTGAGATAGGTGCCGCGCTCGTGCCCAGGGTCTATGTGCTCAACAAAACCGATATTGCAGATCCTCTCGTGGTCGAACTTTGGCGCAGGGATCATCCAGAAGGCGTTCTTGTTTCTGCTGCAACAGGGGATGGCATAGCCGAACTTCTTGTAAAGATCGAGGAGAGCCTCACCTCTCGGATGGAAGAAGTCGTGCTCAAAATACCCCATACGGACTACGCGCTTGTTTCCCTCGTGCATCGCGAAGGCTCAGTGCTCTCCGAAGAGGCTGACGAAGAAGGAACCCGCTTAGTATGCAGGATTCCGGAACGCACATTGGCTAAAGTGGCGAAGTATCGGATTACCAGGTAGCGTCAAATCGGCGGATGGTTACTGAAAAGAAACCTCAAGACTCGCGATTTCTCCTGCAAGGAAATGCCTTTTTTCGCCATTGGGAAGTGCAAGAATGAGGCAACCTGCCTCGTCGATGCCCTCGACGACACCATCCAGGACTTCGCCGCGCTCCGGGTGCCCCACCACAAAAGAAACACGGGCGCCTTCTGCCCACATGTTTTTCTCATACTCATCTTTCCAAAATGGGTTTTGAAGCTCATCAGCAATTTTCTGTGCAATTTTGTTGGCAAGGAAGGATGAAAAGTCCATTGCGGGATCGGGGCTTTCTAAAGCTGGTACAGAACCCTCGTATGTTTCCCCGTATTCTTCGTTGTATGTTTCGTTGAGTGCCTTAAGCGATGCCTTAAGCACTTCTGCAAGACTTGTGGCCTTGTCTTTGAGCTCCTCCGGATAGGAGCCTTCCACAAGATTGAGGCCTACACCTGCAAGATACCATCCCGGAATCGCCTCGCAGAGGATACCACTCAGTTTTTTATAAAGGGGACTGCCCGAAATTGATTCTGGCGTCATGGCAACGGAAGCGCCTTTACTTGGGGCAAATCCTAAAATGTCGTTCGGCCATTTTAAAAGAAATGGCCTTGGCATTCGATTTGGCATCGTTTTCATTAGATCCGCTAAAGAACTTTGAGCCCGGACAAGTTGCGTCTCGAATACCATGTGCAGGACTGAATGCACAGCCAGGCCTGCCAGGAGGGGAAAAACCTGCGACTTACTCGGGGCGTCTTGCAATAGAATGCCTTGTGACGCATCTTGTGGAATGGCGATTGTGGCCAACATCGCGGTGCCAGGGGCTGCACGCCAGGCTCGTCCTTCAATGCGACCCCTACCTTTGCGCTGGAAATCCGCAGTGACAATCACGCCGCGCCCATTCTCTTGCGTTTTTTCTTTGACGTTTGGGAGTAGTTGTCGAATCACTTCCATGGTCGAGGTGACATTTTCAAAATGATAGGAATCGAATTGCATTTTTCTAGCATATTCGGATTGCGGTTACTAAGGCAACGGCGCTATGATCTGGTTTTATGGAGTTTGGCTCGCATGGACACTGTTTTGCAGAATTAAATACTTATTAGATAGCTACTAAACGGAGGCTTTTCGTGTGTGGAATCATCGGGTACGCTGGGCCGAGGAAGACTTCTAACATACTCCTGGAAGGATTGCGCAGACTCGAATATCGCGGCTACGACTCGGCAGGGATCGCTATCGGGGGCGGTGGCACTGCCGAAGGCGAGCTACGCATCATCAAAGAGGTGGGGAAAATATCGGTACTGAAAGCTGCCATTCCGCCTGAGCTCGACGGGGTTTGGGGAATTGGGCACACGCGCTGGGCAACCCATGGTGGTGTTACCAAAGTGAATGCTCATCCCCACACGGATAATTCGGGTAAGATTGCGGTGGTGCACAATGGGATTATAGAGAACCATGTCGCCCTCAAGACAATGCTTCAGAAAAAGGGTTGTGTCTTTAAGACCGAGACCGATTCAGAAGTAATTCCTCATTTAATAGCACAATATTACAATGGCGACCTTTTGGAGGCGGTGAAGGCAGCGGTGCAAAACCTGGAAGGCACCTACGGCATTGCCTGCATCCATGCGGATGAACCCGGTCGTATTGTCGGAGCGAGAAATGGCAGCCCCCTTGTTGTCGGTGTTGGATCTAGCGAGATTTTTTTGGCGAGCGACATTACCGCGATGGTGGCTTATACAGACAAGGTTGTTTACCTCAACGATGGTGAACTCGTCGATTTAAGACCTGGCTCCTACTCCATACTTGACAGGGACGAGCAAAAAGTCGAGCGGGCCACGAACCAGATAACCTGGGAGCTCGGTTCGATAGAGAAGGGTGATTTTCCCTGTTACATGGAAAAGGAGATTTTCGAGCAGCCTGAATCTATCGCCCGGGCTTTGTCAGGTAGAATCGACTTGGAAAATGCAACCGCCAAGCTGGGTGGCCTCAACCTGGACAGAAGCAGGCTGCTCAACGTGGGCAGGGTCAAGATTATCGCCGCTGGCACTAGCTGGCACGCTGGCCTCGTGGGGTCCTACCTTTTGGAGCAGGTGGCCCGTATTCCTGCTCAGGCTGAGCTTGCAAGTGAAATCCGATACAAGAACCCTGTGGTGGAGAAGGACAGCCTTTGGTTTACGGTAAGCCAGTCCGGTGAGACAGCGGACTCGCTTTTCGCGATGCGGGAAGTCCAACGCAAAGGCGCAACGGTGCTGGGCATTTGCAATGTTGTGGGTTCTACAATAGCACGCGAATCGGATGGCGGAATCTATGTCCATTCCGGACCTGAAATTGCCGTTGCCTCGACCAAGGCCTTCACAAGCCAGCTCGCCGCTTTTTATCTCTTCACTTTGCTTTCTGCCCGGATGCGCCACATGTCGAGGGAAGAAGGCCAGCGTTTTGCAGCTTCCCTGCAGTCGGTGCCGGACCTTGTGGCGCAAACGCTCAAAACACGGGACCTGGTGCAGCGAATTGCAAAAAAATACTGCCGGGCTGCCAATTTCCTCTTTCTGGGTCGCGGGATTCTTTATCCCATCGCCCTGGAGGGGGCCCTCAAGCTCAAGGAAATCAGTTATATCCACGCGGAAGGCTGTAGTGCAGGGGAAATGAAGCATGGTCCTATTGCGCTCATTAGCCCCGAAGTTCCGAGTGTTTTCCTGGTTTCTGACGATTATCTGCGGGAGAAAACCATATCCAATATCCGGGAGATCAAGGCGCGTGGAGGCCCTGTGATCGCGGTGGGCGTCCAGGGAGACTCCGAAACTGAAAACCTTGTGGATGCCTTTATTCCCGTTCCCAAAATGGATCCGCGGTTCTATCCTTTTACCATGATTGTTCCATTGCAGCTTTTTGCATATTTTTGCGCTTTGGAGCTTGGGCGAGACGTCGATCAGCCAAGAAATCTTGCAAAAAGTGTGACAGTAGAGTGAAATAGACAGACACGGAGGAACAGAGAGAGACTGTATTTTTATTATTGTATTGCAAAGTAGCTGAGTGTATACTGTGCCGGATTTTCGCTGTTTGCTATTTGCTAATCGAAGGAGGAGCTATGAAGAAGGTTCTGGTTGGCTCGATTCTGGTGGTTGCAATGGTCTTGGTAAGTTGCGGTGGAGGAAGCAGCAATACAATCAAGATTGGTTGGTTTGGCTCGCTGACAGGCGATCAGGCGGTATGGGGAGAGTGCGAATTCAATACTGTCAAGATGCTTGTTGACGAAACCAACGCTGCGGGCGGTCTTGAAGTTGGAGGTAAAAAGTACAAGCTCGAAGCTGTCGGTTACGACAGTAAGGGCGATGCACAGGAAGCGGTCAATGTCACCAAGCGTTTAACTGGTCAGGACAAGGTGGTCGCGATTGTCGGTCCCAATGCGTCTGGCAGTGCGATTCCAATCGCTCCGATTCTGGAACAGGCCAAGGTCCCTGATATCGCAACCGTCGCTACCAATCCCAAGGTCACGGTCGTTGATGGCAAGGTGAAGCCTTACAACTTCCGCGTGTGCTTTATCGATCCCTATCAGGGCGCTGTAGCCGCAGGCTATGCCTACGACAGGCTCGGCTTCCGCAAAGCTGCAATTCTCTACGACGTGTCCGACGACTATTCTCAAGGTTTAAGAGAGTTCTTTAAGTCGAATTTTGAAAAGAAGGGCGGCACTATCGTGGCCGATGAGTCATTCAACGGCGGTGACGTAGACTTTAGGCCGCAGCTTTCCAAGATCAAGGCCGCGAATCCTGACGTAATCTTCATGCCATACTTCTTCAAGGAAGTTGCGTTGTCCGCTAACCAGGCGCGCGAACTGGGCATGACGCAAGTGATGATGGGCGGAGACGGGTGGCCTTCAGACCAGCTTATTTCTATGGCTGCAAAGGCCTTGGAAGGTTGCTACTTTGTAAACCACTTGGACTATGCGGACCCGGCTGTTCAAGATTACAAGGCGCGCTACAAGGCAAAATACGGAAAAGAGCCAGAACTGAATGGCTTCCTGGTGTACGACGCCGTGCAGCTGGTGTTTGCCGGATTGCAGAAAGCTGGCAAAGTCAATGGCGAGGCGCTTGCCAAAGCGCTTGAGGGCATCGAGATTCAGGGCATAACAGGCAAGATTGCGATAAGCCCGGAAACGCATAACCCCGAAGGCAAGGAAGCTGCAATCGAAAAGATTGTGAATGGCCAGTATATTTTCCAGGAAAGGTATGCTGCTCAGTGACAATACTGCTAGCGGCGACGCCCTTTGAGGCCAAGTACGCCGTTGGGGGTAAGTCGTTTTGCTCGTTGTAAGCGTGTTTGATGAATCCTCTGGCCTGTGTCAGGTCGTTTCCAACTGCGACCTGCGATGCAGGCCAGGTTTTTGAGGGTACCACATGATTCAATTCTTGCAGCAACTGATAAATGGCCTGTCGATCGGGTCAGTCTATGCCCTGATGGCTGTTGGATACTCGCTCGTTTATTCCATCATGAATTTTTCCAATTTTGCCCATGGAAGCGTCATAATGCTGGGGGCGTATTTCGGTTTTTTTGCGCTGACAAGCCTGAAGCTGCCATTTTTTCTTGCATTTATACTTGCGTCCATCGGGACTACCATTGTAGCCATTTTGATTGAAAGAGTAGCATACAAGCCGTTGCGGGAGCGTCAGGCTCCATTCTTGTATTTCATCATTTCTGCGATGGGCGCCTCGATCATGTTTGAAAATCTCGTCATTGCAACAATCGGCCCCACGTTTAGAACGTATCCGCCAATTCTGGACAGGACCCCCTTTTATCTCGGTCCCATTGCCATCGGCAGGCTCGACTTTCTGATGTTCGTCATCTCGGCAGTTTGCCTTGCGGGGCTGATATTCTTCATAGAGCGGACCAAAATGGGCAAGGCAATACAGGCTGCGTCCTACAACCTCAAGGCTTGTGCGCTTATGGGTATCAACACCGATCTGATCATACTTGTCGTTTTTGGCCTTGGCGGGCTCCTTGCGGGTGTTGCAGGCGTGTTTTTTGGCATGAAGTACACGGTATATCCGCAAATCGGCAATATCACGACCAAGTCTTTCATCGCGGCAGTGTTTGGCGGGCTTGGTAGCCTTCCGGGCGCGGTGATCGGTTCGGTGCTGTTGGGCGTGATAGAAACGCTCGTTGCGGGATACCTTTCTTCCCAGTATCGCGACCTCATTGCTTTTGTAATTTTGATCGGGGTCCTCATTTTCCGCCCAACTGGAATTATGGGGAAGAGCACCGTGGACAAGGCGTAGGGCACCGGGGGTAAAGATGGACTGGACATACATTCAAGGCATTTTAATGCTGGCGGGCATCAATCTGATTGCCGTGCTAGGGTTGTCCTTGTTGACGGGGTTTACGGGACTGTTCTCCTTTGGGCATGCCGGATTTATGGCGATCGGAGCGTACGTTGGCGCGCTTATGACGGTCTCGCCAACAACGACACCGAGCGGACTGGGGTTGCCCTTTTTTGTGGGGATTGTCGCAGGGGGCACAGCGGCGGGGCTCGCTGGTTACTTGATTGGTCGGATAACGCTCAATTTGAAGGGCGACTATTTTTGTATCGCTACGCTTGGTTTTGGCGAGGCAATTCGGCTGATTCTAAACAATGTGCAGATTTTCGGTGGTTCGCGGGGCTGGCCAGGGATTCCTTATAAGTCCTCGCTGCCTGTCATCTTGCTTGCGGACGTGGTCGCGGTGATTGTGCTCTGGAACATTGTGCATTCCAGGCAAGGGCGCAACATGATCGCGGTGCGGGAAGAAGAGCTGGCGGCACAAGTGACGGGGATTAACGTTTTTGGTTCGAAAATGACGGCTCTTGTCATCAGTGCGGTGTACGCCGGAGTCGCAGGTGTGTTTTTTGCACACTATATGACCTTCTTGCAACCAAAGATGTTCGCCATGAGTAAATCGACAGAACTGACCATTATAGTGATTTTTGGTGGGTTGGGTTCAATTTCAGGTTCGGTCTTGGGCGCGCTGCTCTTGACTGCCCTGCCTGAGGTGCTGCGTGCCTTCGACATTTGGCGCCTTGTCGTTTATGGTGCCGCCGTGATTATCATAATGATTTCGCGGCCGAAAGGGCTTATGGGTGGAGTAGAACTTACTCCGGCAGGCATCCGCAAAGTACAGGCTGAGAGAAAGGCCCGTCAGATAGCAAAGGCCAGTTTGCTTGCCTCTGACGATGCAGGCGATGGCGTTGGTGGGGAGGCGTGAGCATGGAGGATTTGCTTCAGATTTCCAACCTCACCAAGCGCTTTGGCGGTCTTGCTGCCGTTAACGACGTGTCTTTTAGCGTGCCGGAACACAGTATTGTCGGGCTTATCGGCCCAAACGGTGCGGGCAAGACGACGATTTTCAACCTGATAACAGGGGTTTATGCTGCCACAAGCGGAACGATACTTTTTAAGGGGCAAAGCATCGTTGGGCTCGAACCATACAAGATTGCGGACAAGGGCATCACAAGAACTTTCCAGAATATCCGGCTTTTCAAGAACCTGTCGGTATTCGACAACGTGCTCACTGCCTGCCACCGGAGCGCTCAATACAACCTTCTTGAGTCGGCCTTGCGTTTGCCCAGATATAGGAGAGAGGAAAAAGACCTGGGCGCCAAGGCAGAAGAATTGCTGTCCATCATGGGCATCTGGCAGTGGCGTGACCTCAACGCTGACAATTTGCCCTATGGTTTGCAGCGACGGCTGGAAATCGTGAGAGCACTGGCGCTTGACCCCAAACTTCTTTTGCTGGATGAACCTGCGGCAGGGATGAACCCCGACGAAACCGAACAGCTCATGTCTTTGATTGCCAGGTTGCGTGACGAATTCAACCTGACAATTCTGGTTATAGAACACCACATGGATCTTATCATGGGTATTTGTGAAAAAATCGTCGTCCTCAATTTTGGGGTCAAACTGGCGGAAGGCACTGCGGACTCGATTTCTAATAACCCACTTGTCATAGAAGCCTACCTTGGCAAAACGGAGGCCTCATGAAAATGCTGGAAGTTCGCGACCTCCATGTCTCCTATGGCGGCATTAGGGCGTTGCGCGGAATTTCCCTCGAAGTGAATCAGGGCGAAATCGTGACGATTATTGGGGCCAATGGCGCGGGCAAGTCCACGCTCCTCAACACCATTTCGGGGTTTTTGAAGCCTGCAAAAGGCGAGATTCTATACAACGGCCAAAAACTGCCGCGCAGGCCAAATCAGGTTGTAAAGGCAGGTATTTGCCATGTCCCTGAAGGGCGTCTCGTCTTCGCCAATTTGACAGTGGTAGACAATTTGATTCTGGGCGCCTATCTGCGCAAAGACTCAAAAGAAGTCAATCAGGATATCGAACAGGTGTTTGAGCTGTTTCCAAGGCTGAAAGAGCGCGAAAGGCAGTTGGCGGGGACGCTTTCTGGCGGCGAGCAGCAGATGCTGGCCATGGGCCGGGCGCTGATGACGAAGGGCAATCTTGTGCTCATGGACGAGCCCTCGCTTGGGCTTGCGCCTATGCTGGTAGAGACCGTGTTCGAGATCATCGTACGGTTCCGGTCTATGGGCAAGACGATTCTGCTTGTGGAGCAAAACGCGTTTAAGGCGCTGTCCATTGCGGACAGGGCTTATGTGTTGGAACAGGGAAAAATCGTCAAGGGTGGCAGCGCGGTCGCGATTGCAGGAGATCCGGCGGTGCGGGCCGCATACCTCGGGTCTAAGTCGGTTGCATCAAAGTCGCTTCATTAGTTCGTAATAGAACTGCCCGCAGGAAAGCAAGTCCTCAATCTTGATACGCTCGTTGTCACCGTGGACGCGCTCCAGGGCGGCATCGTCCTGGGGAAAAGCGTCAAACCGATAAATATCACTCACGACATTTCGATAATGCTTGGTGTCCGTGCCTGCGGAAAAAAGGAATGGCACGCAGACTGCGTCAGGATGGGACACTGCAAGGGCTGAGGCAAGGGCATTCCAGCCAAAGCTGTCGGTGGATGATTCGGCCGAGGACTCGACGAGCGCTTCCGGATGTTTTATAGCCACGGACGCCCCGTAGAGTTTGACCTTGGCGGCAAAGCGGTCCAGCACGTTCTGGGCGGTGTCTCCGGGCAGCATGCGAACATTGAAGTTGGCCTGTGCCTGTTCCGCAAGCACGTTTTCCTTGGGACTAGCCTGCAACATGGTACAGGCTGCCGTGGTGCGCACAAGCGCGTTCGTGGTCGGTGCAGCGGTAAAGGCCTTTAGGATGACCGGTGCGGTGATACCGGCCGACTTGAACAAGAAGCGATAGGGCTGGCTGCAGTAAGGTGCAAGATACTTAAGAAAAGAGCGCATCGTCTTTGTAAGTCGGGCCGGCGCCGGGTGACCCTCGATAGCGGTGATCGCCCTGCTCAAGTTCCCCGTAGCCGTATGTTGGGGCGGCATGGAGGCGTGCCCACCTTGCCCCTTGGCCGTTACAAGAACGTCGGCGTATCCTTTTTCCGCTATTCCCACAAGGGCAAGCGGCCGATCCACGAACGACAGCATGTTGACTGCAATCGGCCCACCTTCGTCCAAAAGAAACGAAGCATGCACACCTCTTTGGGCAAGTAGATTGCCAATGGCTTTTGCACCTCGAGCTCCGCCAATTTCTTCGTCGCCCCCAAAAGCCAAAAAGATAGTCCGTTTAGGGCTAAAACCTTGTTCTAGCAATTTTCCTGCCGTCTCCAGAATACAAGCCATGAGCACTTTGATATCCTGCGCACCGCGACCCCAGAGCTCGCCATCGGCAATGTCCCCGGAAAACGGACCGTGGATCCACGCCTTTTCGTCCCCAGGAGGAACTACATCGAAATGGGCACAAAGAATAACCGGCTCCAACTTCTGGTCCGAGCCCTGCCACGTGTACAGTAACGAGCGATAGGAAGGCTCCTCCAGTCTCAGTTTTGCATGGACAAGGGGGAAGCGTTCCTTTAAGCCCATTTTGAGACGAGCGAATTCAGCCTCGTCCTCTTCGGCGGCTTCGTAGAAGGAGACCGTCCTGCACTGGATCATCCAGGCGAGTTTTTGGGGAAGCTGTGCAAAAAGCTCTTTGTAATCGATATCGTCTTGCATTCTAGATTCTTCCTATTGCCCAAAGTATGAGGTACCAT
>JBDKTP010000094.1:0-20550 GCA_039680115.1 Rectinema sp. | reverse complement strand
ATTTTTGCTAAAATACAGGCATGGTAATTCAACGCAAAGACATGAAGATTGAAAAGCGCCCCCAGATGCGGGGCGGGACAGGCGAATGCACACTGACCATGTTGGGCGGCGACACGTTACAGAAGCATTGCAGAATGCTGTCGGAAATCGTCATACCCGTGGGGTCGAGCATTGGGGAGCATGAGCACACGGGCGAGACTGAATACTACATCATTCTGGAAGGGCGAGGCATCGTGCGCGACAATGGGGTGGACACAGAGGTTAAGCCGGGCGATGTCGTTGTGACGAACAATGGGGCCAAACACAGTATCAAGACGATTGGGGATGTGCCGGTAAAAATGATCGCCGTCATCGTGACGGACGCGTGATTCTACGGCTCGGTGGCCAATTTATGGCTCAGTGGCCAATTTATGGTTTAGTGGCCAATTTATGGTTCAGTGGCCAATTTATGGCTCGGTCGGCGGCACAAAAAGGGCATACATGCAGATACTGGCTGCCACAACGACATTGAATGAATCTATATCGTTAGCCATGGGGATTTTGACTTCGTGGGCGCAAAGGTCGAGCACCGAAGCAGGAAGGCCGTAACCTTCGTTGCCGACAACAAGGACTAAGGGATACGAGGGTGAAAAGGTGCGCAAGGGGACGGCTCCAGGCTTGAGCGTTGCAGCGGTAAGCGCGAAGCCGTGGTCACATAAGGGCTGAAGGTCCTCTTTGTCGCAAGTGTAGAGCGGCACGGTAAAGCAGTTGCCCATGGAGGTGCGAATCGCCTTGCGGTAATAGGGATCGGCGCAGCGCGGGCTCAAGAGTACGCCTTTTGCTCCAAAGCCTGCCGCACTGCGGATAAGTGCGCCAACGTTGGACGGGTCTGTTACTTCCCAGAGGCAAAGCCAGGCGGCTTTCTCGTTGTCCGGCTTTTCCGGCATCCGTTGTAGGGCATCGATGCCGGCTAGCGTGGGGCGGCGCGCCAGGGCCACCGCCCCGTGGTGGAATTTGTAGCCCAAGAGTGCCACAAGCTCGTCGTGCGGCACGGGTGTGACAGGGTATTGGCCGGCGGCCCTGGCGCGCCAGGCGTCGGCCGCCTCCTCGCCACAGAGCAGAGACTCTAGCTGGACGCCTGCCTGGATGGCCTTTTCGATGACGAGGCGGCCTTCCAGCACCATGTAGCCCTCTTTAGACAAATCCTTGTCTTTCAGGTTCGCAAAAAGCGACAAATCAACACCCATCACCGCAGTATATACTTTTTACCCCTTTACCGAAAAGCTCGCGTGCGACAGAATTATGCCCACTATGCGCGTACTTAACTTTGGTTCTATGAACTTAGACCACGTCTATCGCGTCGACAGCTTTGTTCGCCCAGGCGAGACCAAGGCAGCTTTGGAACTTACCCATCATGCTGGCGGCAAAGGCCTCAATCAGTCGATTGCTCTTGCCCGTGCAGGGCTCAATGTGTATCACGCCGGTAAAGTTGGTAGGGAACCAGAGGCTGGCCTCTTGGTCGATACGCTCAGGACAAGTGGTGTAAATATCGATAATATAGATATTTCAAATGCTCCAACCGGACATACCATTATTCAGGTCGATAATTCCGGTGCAAATTGTATCCTGCTTTTTCCTGGTGCCAATGCCGACATAGACGAACCATTCATAGAGCGCGTGCTTTCGAATTTTGAATCAGGCGATATGCTTTTGCTCCAAAATGAGATAAGCGGTATTGGTTCAATCATGAACGGCGCAGCTTCGCGTGGTATGACTATCATCATGAATCCCTCTCCCTTTGATGCCAAAATACAGTCCTATCCTTTGGAGCTAGTCAACATTCTTGTTGTCAATGAAATCGAAAGTGAAGGCCTTTCCGGCGAGTCGGATCCGGAGCGTGCTGCTTGGGTGTTAGGGCAACGCTTTCCGAATATGAAAATTGTCTTGACACTTGGGGTGAATGGTTCAATCTGTATCGAAAAGGGCAAAGCGATTCATCAAAAGGCTTACCCGGTTCAGGCAGTTGACACAACTGCTGCTGGCGACACATTTATGGGTTACTTTTTGGCAGGTCTTGCCGAAGGTATGACGAATCTGCAGGCTATGGACTTGGCTTCACGGGCCGCTGCCATTTGTGTGACACGCCTCGGGGCCGCGGAATCTATTCCATATCGTAATGAACTTCGCGATCGTGAGGAACTTCGCGCATTTCAAGAATAGTTTATCTGGGAGGTTGTGCATCGTGAGCGTTGTTTTCCGATTCGATGACGATCCTGAACTTAGAGACGTACGGATAGGTCTTGTTGAAGCGAGTGGTCTTTCGTGGAACAGAGCCTCTCTTGGGCTGGACAATCGATTCCAGGAGTGCCTTAACGAATTTCGCGCTACAAATGGTTCTATTGTAAGCAAAGAGCGCAAGGCTGCAGTGAGGGCCATGCTGCGCAAGGGCAAGTATCGGCCTGCCGGCAGAGGCAAACCCTCAAGCGAGTATCTTCTTGCAGCGGCCTTGGAGGGGACCTTCCCTGTCGTAAACTTCTTTGTTGACGCCGCCAATCTGGTGAGCCTGGTATCCGGCTACCCAATTAGCCTTATTGACGGCGAAAAGGCTGGTTCCAGCTTGCACTTAAGGCTTGGCCGCGAAGGCGAATGCTACGTCTTTAACGAAGGAGAGCAAGTTATCGACGTAGAAGACCTTGTTTGCGTTTGCAGGAACGATGGCAATGACTGTGTCCCGACGGCCAATCCCGTGCGCGATTCCATGGCTACGAAACTTTTTGCCTGTGCACGTTCCGCCATTGCCGTGATCTATGCTCCGCAGGGGCAAGAGGGCCAAGATTTGGAATCGGCTTGTGATCATTTGGCAGGGCTCCTTTCCGAGCAGTCTGAGGCGGTGCATTGGGCGATCGTTGTCCCACGACCCGCAAAAGTGAAGGAAACATAATTTTAAATAAAGTGTATTTCTTAAACTCCGATAATATTCTGTGACACTGGGAAGGAGATAGCTATGAAAAAGATTTTTGCTGCCCTTGTGATACTTCTGCTTGTTGCATCGACTGTCTATGCCGCAGATGTCGGCCTGCAGTTCAAACGCGACATGAATGCAGCTGCAGGTACCAATCCCGACAGTTATGGCATTATAATCAGGAACTTTGGCGGTCATTCTCTTGGGTTTGAGCTGAGCGCTACAACGCCGAGCACCTTGTCTCCTGCCGGCTCAGTTTTTGACAATTTTGGATATCTCGTTTCTCATCTTGGCGACATTCAAACTGTCAATATTGCTCCCTATCTCCTTTTTAACTACAAAGTCGACCCGACCATTCTGTATGCTGGCATCGCACCCACAATAAGCGTAAGCAAGCCTTGGCCGACCTTCGATTTTTCTTTTAAGACCTACAGCGTAAAAGCAGGCATTCAGGCCAACGTTCTGTTCTTTGGTGCCTATGCCGAGGCGATTACCAATCTTACCTTGGAGCCGTCTTTCTCGATGTTCCAGGCGTATCAAGTGGATCTGGGAGCCGTCCTCCGCTTTTAGCGCAGCAGTATTGTCATTTTTTGTTTGATCCGCTACTTTTTTGTCATGCTTTTATTGGATTCCAGCGACCAGAACCTGCGTGCTGCAGGTTCTGCCATCGCACAGGGGAAGATAGTCGCCATACCCACAGAGACAGTCTATGGCCTCGGCGCCGACGCCTTCAACGCGCAGGCCGTGGCCAAAATCTTCGCCGCCAAGAACAGGCCGACCTTCGATCCGCTCATCGTGCACGTTGCGTCGGCGTCGGCGCTGGATACGGTGGTCCGCCTTGTGCCTCCTAAGGCCCGCATCCTGGTGGAGGCGTTATGGCCTGGCCCGCTCACGCTGGTTATGCCAAAACGAGAGGCTATCCCCGACATCGTGACCGCAGGTCTGGACACGGTGGGCGTGCGCTGTCCTTCTCATCCTGTTGCACGCAAGATCATTGAGTATTCCGGCACGGCTGTGGCTGCACCGAGCGCGAATCCCTTTGGCTACATTTCCCCTACGACCGCCATGCATGTCGCAAAGCAGTTAGGCGACCGTGTCGACATGATAATCGATGGAGGCCCTTGTGCCGTGGGTGTCGAATCCACGGTTATCGACATGACGCACGAAATCCCAATCGTCCTGCGCCCGGGTGGAATGCCTCTTGAGCGCATTCAGGAACTCATAGGTGAGCTCGCCTTTCCAGAAAAAGAACTCAAGGTGTTTGCAAGCCCTGGCCAGTTAAAGAGTCACTATGCGCCTCATGCTGACTTGCTGCTTTTTGAAGAAGGCGCTCTGGCCAGAATCGATCCTGCTTCAGTGCCCGCACATGCTGCCGCTATAGCATTTGACACTTCGATGGCTGAACAACTGCGCGAAGCGACTTGTTTTGATATGATTTATGTTCTTTCTCCTAAAGGAAATATACTCGAAGCTGCGGCGAATCTCTTTGCCGTCATGCGTACTGCTGATGAGGCTGGTTTTAGTACGCTCTATGCGGAACGGGTTCCTGATGCAGGCCTTGGCCGTGCAATAAACGATCGGCTTTATCGCGCGTCTAAAAAATCATAACAAAGCATACTCAGCCAGGTCTTATTCTGATTCTGCAGATTCGGGCTGTGCTGGTTGCGCCTGTTCGGTCGGTTGTACCTGCTGCCCTGGTTGCGCTGTTTGAGCCGTCTGGGTGGCAAGCTGGGGTGCTGCGGGTTCAGAAGCCGGAAGCGGCTTTGCATAGACGAGATAATCGAGCATCGCATCCGGATCTATTCCATAGTGAATTTTCGCGTACGCCAGTGCGGCCTGTACGATATTCTTGCCATACTGTCTTGTCTGGGCGAGGTGCAGTGCCTCCAGCAAGACATCGTCGGGCAGTTCTCCAGACTCCTGGTTCCAGGTTTTCATTCTGGATGGACCTGCATTATAGGCAAACATGGCGCGCATTGGTTTGTTGCCAAATCGGGCGAGCATGTAGCCATAATATGCCATTCCGATGCGGAGGTTGTCTTCTGGATTTGTGAGCGAATACGATGTCATCTTGAGGCCAACTGCTGTTTCTGCGGCTGTCGCCGGCATCAGCTGTGCAAGCCCAACAGCGCCTGCGTACGACACTGCTTTTGGGTTAAAGGCGCTTTCGGACCTGATTATTCCGTAAATAAGGGCTTCCGGTACTCTAAGCCGAGCCGCTTCTTGGCTGACTGCGCTATTCCATGCTTTTGGATAAAGAATACCATAAAGTTCGGGATAAGTATTTGCCGCACCACGCGCTATTGCATCGCGGGCAAGCCTTAGCGCTGGATAGTATTGCCCTTCCTGTTCGAGTATCAATGCGAGTTGTGCAATTGTGTACTTGTCAATCGCTCCCAGATAATTCATCGCGGTTTGTGCAGCAAGGTCGTCGAGGTCGAACGCAAGGTAATTCTGGATGAGCGACATTTCCGCTGGCAGCAAGGAAGGTGTCGCTGGTGCCGTTTCAGTGTCGGTTGAAGCTTGGCTCAGATCTGGCATGGCCGCAAGGAATGGTGGCTCCATGCCAAGCCTCCATGCAGCCATTGCGCGATAATAGTCGTCCACGGATGGGTCATCAGCAAGCGTATGAAAGAATTGAGAGGCGACAGTTTTTCGTGCTTGTGCGTCGAGGCTCTGCGCTGCAAAACCTTCTTCCAAAAGCCTTGCGCTCACATAGATCAGTTTAGTTCGAATGTTTGGCGATGTTCTCGATCCAATAAGAATGAAAAGCGATTGGATATCATCCCAGGTCTTTTCTTTAAGTATGCGACGCACGTAGGCTTCCAGAATGTCGTCAAAATAGTATGGATCCTTCCAATGTAACGACGCCTCGGTGAGCGCGGCTATTTCGAGCGAGCGGTGGGTGTCCACAAATGGCTGGCTCTGGGGTGAGGTTTGGGTCTGTGGAGCTGTTGTGTCACTGGCGTCACTGGTGTAGCTAGTGTCACTGGTGTCATTAGATGGAAGGATGTCGAACGAATTCGCTTCGATCTGCTTCATGGTGATATCGAGCCAATACCAGAGTGCTCCGTCTGCATCGGCATCGGTTGGTGCGACATCGGAGAGTTCCAGAAAAATGATGCTGGCCTCGTTGCTCTTTCCAAGGGCCAAAAAGCAGCGTGCAACGTAATAGGCTGCCATCCAGAGGCTTTGTTCAGGTTTTGTGGGCCCGGGTATGGTGACTAATCGTATGGTTTCAAGGAGCTGCGACGAGTCCAAGACTGCGGGTGCACCTGGCTGGTCTGGGTGTACCTCGTTAGGCTGTATTCCGTTGGGCTCTGCTTCGCCTGGTTGCCCTTCAGTGGTTTGTGGCTGGGTAGCTTGTGCTTCGCTGGCTTGTGCGGTCACAAAATACGCGGCGAAGAATTGTAGGCCTTCGTCATAACGGCCAGCGTTTAAGAATGCTTTGCCCGTCTCAGAGATAAAAACGCGTGGCAACAGGCGCTGGTAAAAACTCGCCGAAAGGTTTACGGCATGGCCAATAGTTGCGTTGTAATCTTTCTGAGCGTAGCTTGCGCGCAACAGGGCTTTTTCAGCAACTTCAGGATCGAGCCCTGGCGCCGTGGCATAGAGGTTCAGGCTCTTTGAGTTCCAGGAATCGATACTTGCGAGGTTTACAAGCGAAGAAGCGTTTTGGGCCCAAGAATAATCCCCGAGCCCTGCCCGGAAGGTATACTCAAACCAATTCAATTCTGTTGCGTTTTTTTTTGCATCAGTGGGTAAGTTTTTTCTTACTTCACCTACCAACGCGAGCCCACCTTGCATATCCCCCAACTTTGTTGCAAGGTCGATAAGGCTGCGGTACACGTCCAGGTTTGGGCCAAAATAGTCGAGCCATTCCTGCCAGGTGGCTTGTGCCTGTGCAAGTCTGTTTTGGCGCAGGTAGAGCGAGGCAAGCGCGTTACCGGCTTCTTTTGCGCTTTCTTTTTCTCCGAACCGAAAGGCGAGGCCATAGAGAAACTCCATGAGGTTTATGGTTTGCGCTGAATCAAGCTGGCGTTGTTGAGCTAGGCCTTGTCCCAGTTCGATTTTCTTGGCCTCAAAATACCAGGAGGCCGGTCCTAGGTTGTCCTGGGCCAAGGGTAGTTCCATAGGATCGGGCTCTTCGGGCTGTTGCACTTCTTCTTGTGCGTGGAGCCGCAGCGGCGCTTGCACGAAAATGACTGCAACGACGACAAGGGACAGGGCGCGCCGAATAAGCAGTCTATGGTTAGAGAAAAGCATGGTGCCACGCCTCATTTTCGCGCAAGCGCCACAAGGGATTGCGCGTGGTTGTCGTACGGACGCCCGTCGTAGCCGCCAAGAATTGAAACTTCGCTAAAACCGGCGGTTTTCAGGGCCTCGATCATTTCGGTGGCGGCATAGAGCCTCAAGACAAAGGAATAATCTTTGTGCTGACTGCCTGCACGGAGTATCCATCGATTCTCCAAACCTTCCCAAGGACCGACGACGCGATATTCGGTGCGCACATGCCATCCAGAACGTTCGAATTCCTCAAACTCCACAAAATCGCGCACGGCGACTTCTTTGCCGATGGTTTCCAGGCAAAGTTTGCCCCCAGGCACGAGGTTTTGAGCACAGAGAGACAAAAAATGCAGATCCATGGCCTTCGTTTCAAAGTACCCAAAGCTTGTAAAGAGGTTTAAACACAGATCGAAGTGCTCGGGGCGGGAAAACTCGCGCACATCAGCCTGAACAAAGCTGGCCTTTGCGTTGAGTGCCGTGGCAGATTCTTTGGCAGCATCGAGGTAGGGCTTTGTAATGTCGACTCCTGTGACCTCAAAGCCCCGCAGAGCCAACTCGAGGCTGTATCGCCCAACGCCGCAGCAAAGATCCAGGACTCGTGCGCCTGGCGCAATGCCAGTTAGTTTTAGAATTGTGTCTACATCAGAAGGGACTTCGGCCCAGGCATTTTCGTCGAACATTAGTGGCGCATAGGTGACCCAAAAATCTTCGTCCCTAAACCATTCTGTCTTGTTCAAAGCGCTTTATGCTCCATTACGAGATTCATGACGTACGACACGAGATCGAGATCCAGGACGTCCGCTCCTAAGGATACCATATCGCGCACCGCATGCCAGTCCTCCAGTGTAAGCGGAGTTTCATCGTAATCTTGCAGAAAAATTGTGGCCAAGGTCCCAAGCCATTCGGCCGCAGTCTCAGGGTTCACTGCAAATGTCTGTTGAAAGAGCTCGCGAAGCAGCGCACGTGGCTCTTCCGGCAAAAAGGCGAAGTTCTGGTCTACACAACGGTCGGGGCTCAACGAGCGCGCCGATTTTAGAATGTCTTCCTTCAGTCTTTCTGATGGTCTCATGTAGTAAGTATATCGGAAAAAACGCCTCAAAGGTTGAATGTGAGCAATAATATGCACAAATCGTAGAAAGCGTGCCCCAAAGCTATGGCATGGAGGCTCTTCGAATTTCTTTTAAAGAGTGAAAAGACAAACCCCAAGAGGGTCGCTACCACCATACCACCTAGCTGCTGAGCCCCATGCGAAAGGCCAAAGAGTATAGCGCTGCATGCCATGGCGAGATATGGCGGGAAACTCAGATTACCAAAGGATTCCTCGGCAAAACACCGGAAAAACAGCTCTTCGGAGTAGCCTACGGAGAGGCTTAGACCTACAGACCCAAGAAATACTGCTGGTGTAAGGGCATTGTGGCTCATTGTCTGCAAGACTGGATTCGTATAGTGCAGAAGGGACATGATGTAAGAACAGGCCACAACGATGCCAAAGGCCGAACCGCCAATCACGAGGCCATAAAGCATCTCCATGGCGTCAGGGAAGAGGCGGGAACGCACAATTGCAGGATCCTTGGGGAAAAGGGAATCAAATGACGGAATCGTCTCAAAAGAGAAAAAATGGCCGACTAGGAGCAATAGAACGATGCGTATAAGGTTCTTGGCGATCGAAATGCCAAACCATGGACCAGGAAAGGAAGCGTTTGCGCCAATCGGCACGAAAAGATCAATCCAAATGACAAGATAGGTAACGGCCAGCAATAAAAGAGAAGAAAGACCACGCAGTTTTCGTTTTTCCATAACTTTCCCGGTTGTAGACACAAATCTATAGCATAAAGCGACAAGGATTTGAATCACGGGCACAGACAATATGCGTTCTTCTGGTGAGGAATATGCAGACATGTCGGAAGTGAATAAGTGACGGGCGGGGAGTAGCTTTTGAGAACTGGACGAGGGAAACAGCATGCAGCTAAATGGAACCTAATAAAAGGATTTGCCGGATTTCATTTGTCCAGAGTCGCGCCAATCGTTTGGTTTGCATTGAGCTCGGTTGTAGTTTTTTACGCGCTCCCCGCCAGGCCTTATGTACCGGTTTGTTGTGCTTTTTTGTTGGTGGGGCTCGCAAACGTATGGTCGTCGTTCTTGTATTTGGCTTGTCCAGGGGATGAACCGAAACAACATTATGAATCAAGACAACACTCTGAACCCAGACAACATAATGAACCCAGACAGTCTGCGGATGCCCGCGCCTGGACCAATGGCATATCGCAGGTTTTTTTGCTTATGTCGGTTGGCGTCATTGCAGGAGCGGCCTGTTTGGACCTTGAAAAATCCAACGATACACCGGCGGAGCTGAACAGCTTTCAACTGGCAGCCTGTAGCGGAGTTGCATGTGCAGATTCGCAAAGAACGAAGAGTGACAAACTGTTGCTTTCACTCGGGCTGGACGAGATGGAGATTACGGGAGTAGGGTTTCGGGCACGGATCAGTTGGCCAAAATGCAAACCTAAACTTACCATAATCACCGATGTTGCAGGAGATGTTGCAGCCGGCCAGCGCGTGCATTTTACAAGGATAAGCGCACTCGATACCACGAAGGGCCTGTATTTTGCTGAGGCGGATCGGGCAGGGCTCCTCCATGATCATTTATCGTCAAGCCAGGCTTTCAGGTGGGCGTGCAAAAAGGCGTTTCGTTCTCAGGTGTCAAAAATATCGGGCAGTGCGTATCCACTGGCCGAGGCGTTGCTGATCGGTATACGCGACGACCTTGACGCCGAAATCAATACGCTTTTTAAAGAAGCCGGTTGTTCTCACATTCTCTCACTTTCAGGGCAACACCTGGCGATTCTGGGCACCCTTGTCTCGCTTTTGACGAGCAAGTTCATCAAAAACAGGGCCATACTCGATTGGGTGAGTTTTTGTTTTGCTGCCTTGTATACCTGGATTGTCGGTGTAAGTCCGCCGTTGCTTCGTTCTGTCTATATGCTTGGCTTTGCCCTTGTGTTTCGGTCGCTGGACCGACCGCAAGATGGGCTTGCAGTGTTGGCTTATTGTTTTGTTCTTTCTGTTCTTCTCGACCCTGACTCTGCACGTAGTTTGTCTTTCGTTCTGTCGTATGCTGCGATGATTGGGCTTATTGCACTTGCACCTCGGTGGCAGTCTATCTTGTGGCATTTGCCTCCATTCCTGGCCGAGCCCGTGGCTGCGTCGCTGGCAGCACTTTGTTCCACTGCGCTTATACAAATTGATACCTTTGGGACCTTGATTCTTGGGGGAATCATCGCTGCCACCCTGTCAGGGCCACTCATCCTCGTTTTTATGTGGTCGTTACTGGGCTCGTGCCTGGTTTCGGTCGCGCTACCGTGCTTGAATGGCATTCTGGCGTTGTGGCACGAATGGGTTTACGAAGCTATTATGTTCACAATGCGAATTGGTGCGGCTTTGCCAGGGATAGTGGCAGAAACAGCAGCGGAAAAGGCACTCTTGGGAACAGCGGTTGTCGCTTGTAGCCTTTGCGTATATGCTTCACCCTACATCGAATGGCACCGCTATTATGCGAAACGAGTAGGATAAAGGGATATGGGACGCTGCAGTGTATGGATATCATGACTAAACCTTCAATTTTCTCTTATGACAGTCCTGGTCAAATCAAACAGTTTTTGGAAAGCCACGAACTTGCCATGTCCAAACGCTTTGGGCAGAATTTCCTTGTGGATCGCAATATGCGTGAAAAACTATATGCGGCGCTCGAAATGGACAAACCTGGCCTTGTCTGGGAAATAGGTCCTGGCCTTGGCGCGATGACCTCAGTGCTGTTGCAGAAGGGCCATCGTGTCATTGCCTTTGAAATAGATCATGGCTTTGCGCGAGTTTTGCGGGAGCTTTACGGAGAGATTCGCGAATTTGAGCTTGTTGAGGGTGATTTTCTTAAGACCTGGACGGATTTTGCGAAGATACATGCTGAAAAAGGCGCCGAACCACACGACGCCGTGCAGAGTATGCCAGAGCGGATTTTTGGAAATTTGCCCTATAACGCGGCATTAGCAATTATTGCGGATCTTCTGGAGAACGAATTTGTCCCGCCCAAGATGGTTTTTACGGTACAAAAGGAAGCCGCAGCAAGAATAGCGGCCAAGCCGGGTTCCAAGGATTACTCGGCATTCTCCGTGCTCTGTTCGTCAGTGTGCACGGTGCGCCTGCTTTTTGACATAGGTGCCTCTGCCTTTTGGCCACAACCGAGGGTTACCAGCACCGTCGTGTCCCTGGCGCCGCGCGCCGCCCCCGTCGCGCCCACCGCCCGCCGCGAATTTTCCCGCTTTGTCCGCTGCGCCTTCGCTTCGCGGCGCAAAACCCTGCACAACAACCTCCTCTCCTGGTCGCCGTCGGCGGCGCGCGGCCTTCCCACTATCCTTACTCAGCTCAACCTCCCCAGCGCCGTTCGTGCCGAGAGTCTTACTCCGGAGCAACTGGCGCAAATCTATTTCGCGCTCCAATCCGCGTAGCGTGGCGCCCTGCCAATCTCTAGCTTCAGATTTAGCTGGTAGCTACTCCAATCCGCGTAGCGTGGCGCACTATCTCGCCACGCTTCCATGTTGCCTGCCGCCAGTCCTTGCCGCTTCTTCAATAATTCTTTACTATAGTTTGCGGTACAAATTCGACATTCCATATTTCAGGATTTTTAAAGCTTTTGAAGATGAAGAAGAAATATCGGTCTTTGCTACAAATAAACTCTGCGCTGACCTTGGTCGCGAGCCTCTTTTTTGCAGGATTTCTGGCTCCTTTGGGCGTCTCTTCAGTACAAAGGGTACAAGCGGGACAAACGGTGCAAGCAGGCTTAGCAAAAAAACCTATGCCGTCTGCGCAAACTATCGTCCAAACCGTGCGCCCCACCCAGTGGCTTGTTGCAGGGAAACCTGCCATGTCTGGCGCTGACATCCTCAAACTCGTCTCCGACGGGAAATACCAGGAGGCGCAAACCCTCGCCCTCGCGCGCATCAACGAAATGCCCAACGATATCGACGCCTATGTGGCGCTTTCCTGGAGCCTCCTTGCCCTTGGCAAAACCGAGGATGCGGAGAACTACGCACGGCGCGGCTACGCCATCTACAAGGACCCCAGACTGGCACAGGCCATAGGCGAAGCCAGCTACAACCTTGGTAAGAACGACGTTGCCCTTACTATGTTGCAGGAATACATCGCCGCCTATCCCGAAGGGCCCAAGACCGGCATTTCCTATTATCTATGTGGTGAGCTTTACGTCCGGAAGGCCCAGTTTATGCACGCCGACATAGCCTTCAGCACCGCTGTCCGCTACAATCCCAACAATCCGCTGTGGTGGACTCGCGTTGGCTGGGCGCGAGAGAATGCGCATCGTCCATTGCAGGCTTTGAGCGCGTATGAACAGGCGCTTGCCCTCAACCCTAATTTTCAGGATGCGATAGAAGGCCGCAAGCGCATCTTGAGCCGCTTGCAGCAATAGGCGCCCGAAAAAGCATGGACAAGGCATAGACAAGGCACCCATCATGATACATGTTGCGTTTCATACTCTCGGTTGCAAACTCAATCAGCTCGAGACAGAGTCCATAGCCGACGCTTTTCTTAAGATGCAGGCCACGATTTTGGATGGTCCAGAGCTATCAAATCTATATATAGTGAATACTTGTACCGTAACCGGTAAAGCCGAACAAAAGGCCCGCCACGCCATCAGGCAAGCACTCGCTCAGAATCCCGAAACGACGGTCATCGTTACCGGTTGTTATGCGCAAATGGCCAAAGCCGAGCTCGAGGCAATTTCCCCTCGCACAGTCGTTGTCCCTGGTGAGAAAAAATCGGCCCTGCTTGAGCTTCCCGAGTGGCTCCACGACAACTGGCAGGAACACGGCGACCTTCTCGATGCAGTCCTGCAATGGCGTGACACGATACTCAGCACGGCGGGCAGTATTGATCCCTTTGCCTTCAACCCCGACAATTTCATACAGCATTCTCGTCCGTCCCTCAAAATAGAAGATGGCTGTAACAACCGATGTGCTTATTGCAGAGTGTGCCTCGCGCGCGGCCCTGCACGGTCGCTCTCCGCGGTAGAACTCTTGCGTCGTGTCCAGCTTATGGAAGCGCACGGCAAGCACGAAGTTGTGCTCACCGGTGTCAATTTGGCGCAGTATCTAGACAGGAACGACGCCATTTTGCCTTTGGACCGCATCAGATTTCCCGATCTCTTGGTTTTTTTGATAAGCAATACCAATTCAATTCATTTTAGAATATCGAGTTATGAGCCAGACTGCATCGACGAGACCTTTTTGAAGGTGTTTTCGAATCCCCGTGTGCAACCGCACATCCACGTGTCGATTCAGTCAGGTTCCGACACGGTATTAGAGCGAATGGCTCGTCGATACACCGCGCAGGACGTACGTAACGCGGTCGCCTCGTTACGCCAGGCCAGACGCGATCCTTTTGTCGCTGCCGACATCATCACAGGATTTCCCGGGGAGACGGAGGATGAGTTCGCCCAGACCGAAGCGCTCTGTTCCGAGCTGGACTTAGCGTGGATCCATGCCTTCCCGTTCTCGTCCCGCCCAGGGACCAAAGCCTTTGATATGCGGCCGCAAATACCTCAGCGCGTCGCAGGCGAACGGGTGATGCGCCTCACTTCCCTCGCTTTAGAAGGCAAGAAGCGATACGCCGAGCGCTGGCTTGATTCTGTCGTCGATGTCATTCTTGAGCGCGAGTCCGACGAACAGGACGTGGGCGATCCTAACCTTCGTTTTGGCACTACCGCGAATTACCTTAAAGCTGCAATCCTCGACGTTCCGCCCTCCCTCAAAGATGGCGAGATGATTAGGGTGCGTCTCATTGCGCCAGGAACAGGTCATAAGAGCGATGTTCTTGCCCGGTATATCCCGAATGAAGCATCTTTGGGTGAGGCATCACGCTAAAGGTCATTTAGAAAGGAGAAAATCGATGATTGAGACAGTTTATCACTACGAAAGGACCGAGAATTTCGTCATGGCCAAGGTTGTTGACGATGAGCACGTGAACATCAACCATATCGTGGTGCAACCAGGTGGCGCTGTGCCCGTCCACGTCGCCAATTCGAATGTCTATCAGATTGTAGTCCGGGGTACGCTGAGTCTCAGCCTTGAAGATGGGGAGCCTCATCTCTATACAGTGGGCGATATCATCTCTGTGCCCTTCAACACGAAAATGGCGATTCGCAATGGTGGCGCGGACACGCTCGAGTTTTTCGTGATAAAGACGCCAAACCCACGCGACATGCCGGCCACAAAGAAAATCTAGCCTCGTTTTCTGCAGGGGGGTGGAGGATGCAGGGATGCGGCACCATATGTGGATGACCATATATGGGTGGCCGCTTCCCACGCTGCTCGTTCTTCTCCCAAAAATTGGAGCACAGCAGATGATATGGCGCTGCGGTGCGTCAAACCCGTTGACATACGAGGCTTTTGTCTATAGTGTTAACTTCCGCGAACTTGACATTGTTTTTGATGTGTTCGGGCCGCTAGCTCAGTAGGTAGAGCAACGCCCTTTTAAGGCGTGGGTCACGTGTTCGAATCACGTGCGGCTCATTAGTTTTGGATTGACGGTTGTGATATCAGGTCTGGTTCTCTCTTGCAGAGAATTATGTAGATTCAGTTTGGCAAATCTCTTATAGCTCAAAGAATACACTTTTTGTCCAGCGAGGCCTTTACCTGGAGACCCCTACCTGATGGCTTCTGCCTGTCAGCGCCGTTTCCGAAAAGAATTACGTTGACATCCGCATCCTTCGCGATATCATTTGATTTGTGGCACAGCACGAAGTCATTGTTTCGCAGGAACTTCTCAATGATGATGGTCGCATTGCCGAAGAAGGATGGGCCCGTCAGCAGGTGTGGCGATATGATAGATCCCGTATTAAGGCGCCATGGTTCCGGATAAAGGAATGGGATTACTATTGCATTCTTTCGCAGAAACGGGGCTACGGCGTAGCGCTGACAGTATCGGACCTCGGGTATGCAGCGCTTGCAAGCGTTGTCTGGCTCGACTTTGCGCAGCGCATCTTTGAGCCCTTGGACAGTATCAAACTGCTCACCCGGGGGAGTATTAAGTTTCCGGCTTCATCCAGTTCTGGCGAAGTGAAGTACGAAGATGCTAAAGTCTGCATACACTACCAGGTAAGTGGAGGAGAGCGCCACATTGAGGCATCGAGTCCCCGATTTGCAGGCGGACAGGCGCTGCATTGCGACCTTACACTGAAACAAGACCTTCGGGCCGACACAATGGTCATCGCGACCTCCTGGAAAGAGAATCGACGCGCCTTTTATTACAATCAAAAAATCAACTGTATGCCTGCCCGTGGCACGGTGAGCATTGGCGATAAAGCCTATGCTTTTGAGCCCAATGATTCGTTTGGCGTTCTCGACTGGGGCCGCGGATACTGGCTTTACCGCAATCGATGGTACTGGGGCTCGGCGTCTGGACTTTACGAGGGCACACCGATTGGGTGGAACATTGGTTACGGCTTTACGGACCGCACTCCCGCCTCCGAAAATGTGATATTCTATGACGGCAAGGCCAATAAACTCGACGAAGTGGTTTTCCATCTGAATGAAGACAATTATCTCGAACCATGGAAGTTTACGAGCAACGACGGGCGCTTTGAAATGGACTTCGAGCCCATTCTTGACCGGCACAGCGCGATGAAACTCGGTATCATAGCTTCAATTCAGAATCAGATTTTTGGTTATTACTCGGGCACACTTGTTCTGGACGATGGCAAGAAAATCAGCATAGACAGACTCTTAGGTTTTGCGGAAGATGTCCGTAATAGATGGTAAGGCGGGCAGCAAAGCAAGAATTCTCAAGAATTCTCAAGATACTGCAGAAGGATGGATATAAGCATGGAAATAGAGAATAGCGAATATAACGAAGTCGCACGTGAGAGTGCCTACGAGCTTCAGAACGCGGGTGGTGTGATTCTAGTCTGTACACGGGCCAAGGATGGCCGGTACGATTTGGCTCCGGTCGCATGGTCTTGCCCCATGGACAACGAGGGCGGGTCAAGATTCATCGTCGTGCTCGATACAGGGCACAAAACCTATAGCGACATTCTGGAAACGGGCGAGTTTGCCATTGCGCTGCCCTGCGCCAATCAGCTTGAGCTTATCGAGGAATGTGGGTCAACTTCGGGCTTTACCTGCGACAAATACGCCCAATTCGAAATTAAGAACTTTCCAGGCAAGAAAATACAAGTGCTCATACCGGAAGGAGTGGCGGGCTGGGTCGAGTGCAAGGCCTTCGACATAAAATCGGTAGGTACGGCAGGTCTCGTCATGGCAGAGGCGCTTGGCGCTTGGTCGCTACCGGATTCCTGGAAGAAGCGCGTGCATCATGTGGGCGGCGAAACCTTCTTTGTGCCCGGACCCGTGGTACACTGCACCAATTGCAAATAGGCAAGACCAGCTTGACGTGGACCATGACGCTTTCGTATAGTGAAATTGCAAAGGGGAGTAGCTTGACCATCGTTTTGGTGGAAGAAAGATCGTCAACACGGCCTGGCGGTACAGGTTCCGGTCTTTCGCTCAAGACCTTCAAGGTAAGAGAAAGCAAGACCTTCGCTTTAGTCGATTTATCGGCTTAAGGCGAAGGTCTTTTTTATACCCCAAGCATCATCTTTTTTGAGGCCGAGGCGGTGATTGTGGGCAGGCTGATTGCTGGCTGGAGGAAGTATGGCAGAAACGAACACTAAATCGTGGCACACGAAAAGCATCGAAGAAACAGTCGACGAGCTTCGCACGAATGCCGAGACTGGGCTCTCATCCGCAGAAGCTCAAAAACGCCTTGAACTGTATGGCCCAAACAGACTCAAGGAAAAGAGGCGCAAAAGCACCTTTGTGCTCTTTTTGGAGCAGTTTAACGACTACCTCATCTATATCCTCATTGCAGCAGCAGTTATTTCGATCCTTCTGGGTGAGGTTTCCGATGCGCTCATCATTCTCGTTGTGGTGCTCATCAACGCGATTGTTGGTGTTGTGCAGGAATCGAGAGCGGAGAAGGCCATCGAGGCGCTCAAAAAACTCTCTGCCCCGCACGCTCTTGTGGTGCGCGACGGGCGCCAAGAAGAGATCGATGCGGCGGAGGTGGTGCCTGGCGACCTCATCGTCATAGACGCGGGGCGTGCAATTCCCTGCGATTTGCGATGGATCGAGGCTGTCAATCTCAAAGTGGACGAAGCATCGCTCACGGGAGAGTCTGTGCCGGTGGAAAAGGATGCAACCTACATCGCCCAGGAGGATGCGGCGCTTGGGGACAGGATCAACATGGGGTACCTCTCTACCACGGCGACCTATGGACGCGGCAAAGGCATAGCGGTCGCCACGGGCATGGACACTGAACTTGGCAATATTGCGGAGATGCTCGAATCTGAACCTCAGGAACAGACTCCCTTACAGGTCAAGCTTGACGAGTTTGGCAAAAAACTCGGGACGGGAATCCTCATACTGTGCGGCGTCATGTTCGTGCTGGGCTTGGGCGAAGAGCTCATCAAAACAGGCATCATACCACTGGGCAGCGTTTTTGAGCTTTTCCTTACCTCGGTCTCCCTCGCCGTGGCGGCGATTCCAGAAGGGTTACCGGCTATCGTCACCATCGTCCTCGCCATCGGCGTACAGGTCATGAGCAAGGAAAACGCCATTGTGCGCCGGCTGCCGGCGGTAGAAACGCTAGGGTCGGTGACCATGATCTGTTCTGATAAGACAGGTACGCTGACGCGGAACAAGATGTCCGTCACGGCCTTTGCTTCGGATGGAATTGAAGGTGAAGTTGCGCAGTTAAATATTGATCGAAAGGCGCATCGGCTACTCTTGGAGGCCATGGCGCTGTGCAACGATGCCACCATAGGCGAACAGACAGACGGGGCGCAAGAGGGCGGCGCAAAAGTAAGCGGTATTGTAAAGTCGGGCAATAGTACGCAAGCGACGGGCGCTGTCCAAGCCACGGGCGACCCCACCGAAGTAGCGCTTCTGGAGATGGCACAGAAATATGGCATCGAAAAGGCCAGGCTGCTCGAAAAAATGCCACGCATTGGCGAAGTACCTTTCGATTCCGAGCGCAAAATGATGAGCACCATCCACGCCGTTCCTTCAGGTGAGGCGGATTCTGCGGGTCGGGTTATCATGACCAAGGGAGCGGTAGATCAGCTCCTCAAGAAGTGCGACCGTTATTACTTTGAAGGCAAAGAGTTACCGCTTGATGATTCTGCCCGCGCCATGATTCTCGCAAGCTGCGACGCCATGGCAGTCAAGGCCCTTCGCGTGCTCGGCGCGGCGTATCGCCCCCTTGCCCCCGACGAGCCGGCGCAGGGCGAGGCCCTCGAATCGCACCTCTGCTACCTCGGTGCCGTCGGCATGATCGATCCGCCGCGCCTCGAAGTGCGCGACTCCATCGCCATTTGCCGCAAGTCCGGCATCGGCGTGGCCATGATTACCGGCGACCACAAGGCCACAGCGCTCGCCATTGCGCGGGAACTTGGCATTGCGCAAAGCATGGAGGAAGCGCTCTCTGGCCCAGAGATCGACCAGCTTAGCGACGCTCAACTTGCAGAAAAAGCCAAACACGTGCGTGTCTTTGCCAGAGTTTCGCCCGAGCACAAGGTGCGCATCGTCAAGGCCTTCAAGGCCAACGGCCACATAGTCTCCATGACCGGTGATGGCGTCAACGACGCGCCGAGCCTCAAAGTGGCGGACATCGGCGTGGCCATGGGCATAACTGGCACCGACGTGGCCAAGGGCGCCGCCGACATGATCCTCACTGACGACAACTTTGCCACTATCGTCCGCGCCGTGGAAACGGGCCGTAATATCTATAACAATATTCGAAAGGCCGTCCTCTATCTTGTTTCGTGCAACGTTGGAGAAATTGTGGCGGTTTTTTCGGCGGTACTGGTGGGCTTCCCAATTCCGCTTCTGCCTATTCATATTCTCTGGACAAATCTTGTCACAGACACGTTCCCGGCGCTGTCCCTCGGCATGGATCCTGGCGATCCCAACGTTATCAACGAAAAACCGCGCGATCCCAACGAAGGGCTTTTTGCTCGTGGCAGAATGCAGTCGCTCGTTTTGAACGGCATTTTGATTGGCGTGCTGGCGCTCGCCGCCTTCTTTATTGGTGACGCCCGCGCCCGTGTAGAAGGCTATTCTGGGGACTTCGTGGTGCAGTTGGGAAGGACGATGGCCTTTGCCACGTTGAGCCTCTCGCAGCTCTTCCACGCGTTCAACCTGCGCAACCAGACCAAGTCGATTTTCCAAATCGGACTGTTCAGCAATCGCAGTCTTGTGGGGGCCTTTGTTGTCGGGCTTCTGCTCCAAGTTTTGGTAATAGCAATTCCTCCTGCGGCTGCATTCTTCAAGGTGACGACGCTGGGATGGGTCGACTGGCTCATTGTGACTGCGCTCGCGGTCTTCCCCATAACGGTGAACGAGATCGTCAAGGTATTCCTGCGGCGCAGGGAGAAGGCCGCACTTGCCACGCTTTAAAGGTGTAGTGTGCCGTCTAGGGTCGCGCTCTAAGTGATGCCGCTTATCGCGCCAATCGCTGTGTCTAACGTCGCGCCGCCCTGGACTAACCGCGCCATCTTAGACCAACCGCGCCATCTTAGACTAACCGCGCCATCTTAGACTAACGCCGTGCCGCCCTGAAGTAGGTGGCCGTCAGATCTTTTAGGTGTTGTACGATATCTGGCGTAAGCTCGCCCTCCTTCATTCTCCAAGACCAGTAACCGCCTTGCTTGCCGGGATAGTTCATTCTGGCTTCCGAACCGAGACCAAGAAGATCCTGGGCGGGCGCTACTGCAATGCAGGCGGGGCTCGCCCATGCGGTGCGGATCATGTCCCAATTAAAGGTCTCGGCTCTACCAGCGGTGTAGGCGAGTGCGCGTTTTCGGATTTCGGGCGTCGTGGCGGCAAACCATCCCATCGACGTGTCGTTATCGTGCGTACCGGTATAGACAATGCAATTGCGCACGAAGTTGTGCGGATAGTCTTCGTCCGTTGGAGATTCAAAGGCGAATTGCAGAATCTTCATACCTGGAAAGCCGAGTGTGTCGCGCAACGCGTGAACTTCGGGCGTCATAAAGCCCAAATCCTCTGCCAAAATAGGCAACTCGCCCAGCTCGGCAAAAATCGCCCTGAACAATTCAGTGCCGGGACCTTTTTCCCAGGTTCCATTGGCGGCAGTAGTGTCTTGGGCAGGCACTGCCCAGTAGCTTTCAAAACCACGGAAGTGATCGATGCGCAATAAGTCAACAAGTGCAAAGGTCTCTCGAATTCGCGCTATCC
>JBDKTP010000093.1:0-8508 GCA_039680115.1 Rectinema sp. | reverse complement strand
GCCTTGGGCGCCATAAGTGTGGCGTCATTCACCAGAAGCTCGAAGAACACCTCGTCTTCCAGGGTCGGTACCGTAGCCTTTAGCGCGTTATAGAGCACGGCGCGGTTGCCCCGCATCATCTCGATGAGCGGATAGTGTTCCTTGGGCGTTACGAGCCCGTTTGGCGCCGACGAGTCTATCAGTACCAGGGCACGCAGCATTTCGGGGTAGCGGACCGCGAGCGACTGGGCAACCGCGCCGCCCAGGGAATGCGCAACCACGATAGGGTTCTCAAGCTTGAGCGCTTCGGCAAAACCCTTGACCACATCAGCATAACGATGCAAATCCACCTCGCCTGGAAGTTCGCTCGAGCGGCCAAAGTTGGGCATATCCAATGCGTAGGTCTTATACCCCGGCAGATTCATTACGCGATAAAACCATGCGCTCGAACCGGTGTTCCCGTGGATATACAGAACAGGAATCCCTTCACCTTCCGTCACGTAGAAGAGATTCATTCCTTGTACCGTCACAAATCCTTCTGTCATGGTTACGTACCTCCTTGAATCGTCGAATCGTCAGTCGAATCGTCACTTGAATCAATGCACACAAGAGTACTTACTCAAACTCAAGGCTCTATAGCCCCAAGTAAGATTTAAGCACATAAGGATTCGTCTTGAGCCCCTTGGCGCTGTCTTCCAAGACGATTTTACCGTTCTCCAATACGTACCCGCGGTCGATCGCCCTCAAGCTTTCCCGTACATTCTGCTCGGTAACCAGCACCGACACGTTCTTCTTAAGCTCTTTGAGCACTTCGAAAACCTCAGCGACTATCGATGGCTGCAACCCGAGCGACGGCTCGTCCAGGATAAGCAGCCTAGGCTGCGACATCAGCGCCCTCGCGATGGCCAGCATTCGCTGTTGTCCGCCCGACATCGTCCCCGCCAGCTGCCGTCGCCTCTCCTTCAGAATGGGGAAAAGCTCAAACACCTTCTCCATCTGCTCGGGCGCCTTGTCCTTCGCGTGTGGAATATAGGCCGCCCCCAGCGTCAAATTATCTTCTACGCTCATCCATGGGAAAAGTTCACGCTCTTGCGGCACAAGCGCAATGCCAAGCCTTGCCATGTGGAAGGTCTCCTTGCCGACGAGATCCTCCCCCTCAAACTCGATATTCCCCTTCCATGGCTTTATCATCCCCATGACGGCGCTTATGAGTGTCGTTTTGCCTGCACCATTGGGCCCAAAAAGCCCCACCGATTCGGCACCGATTTCCAGTGACACATTATCCAACACCTGCATACGACCGTAGCCGCACACCAGATTCTCAATTTTCAGCATCGGTCGCTCCTCCCAGGTAGGCTTCAATCACTCGCTTATTCTTCGAGACGATCTCGTAGGGGCCTGCGGCGATGATCTCGCCTGCTTCCAGCACAATTACCCTGTCGGTAAGTTCGCGGATGACTCCCATCACGTGCTCCACTACGCCGACGGCCAGGTTTCGTTCGCGGGCAAGCCGCTTTACAAGGGCAATCATCTCTATGGTCTCGTCGGTATTGAGTCCCGCCATAATTTCGTCCAGGAAAAGGACCTTAGGCGTATTGGCAAGAGCATGGGCAATTTCCATTTTCTTTACTTCCAACATCGTGAGTTGGCTTACTTCGCGTTCAAGCCTCCCTAAACCCATTTCAGTGCACAGCTCGGTGGCGGCGATTCGCGCTTCCTTCATCGACTTGTTCCCTGCAAAAAGAAAGCCCACCATCACGTTTTCCAACAGGTTGAGATCTTCCATAGGATGAATAAGCTGATACGTCCGGGCAATACCGATTTTTGCCCTTTCGTGCGCAGGCATCATACTTATGTCCTTACCCTCGAACTCGATAGTACCAGAGGTAGGTGCATAGATGCCTGAAATGAGATTGATAAACGTCGTCTTGCCTGCACCGTTTGGCCCAATGATGCCCAGAATCTCTCCGGAAACGATCGAGAAGCTCACGTCGTGGACGGCGACGAGGCCGCCGAACTGCTTCGTCAAGTTTTTCGTCGTCAACTTAGCCACGATTTGCCCCCTTCTTTCTGCGGAAGAATCCTAAGAGCCCTTTTGGCATGAATAGGATTACGAGAATGATAATGACGCCATACACAAGCAGGTGGCCATAGGGAATCATTAACTTCAGATATTCCGAGGCAACTCCCAGCAACACAGAACCGATTATCGGTCCCCAGGTTGAGTGTTCTCCGCCCAACAACACCATGGCAAGCGGTAGCAATGTATAGTTGGCATCAAAGGAGGAATCTGGCATTGCGTAGCCATACGATACTACGTCCACTGCTCCCACGAGCCCCTGCAGGAAGGCCGTAATCGTGAATACAATGAGCAGCGTCCTAAAGATGTTGACACCCGATGTCTGCGCGCTCACTTCGTTGTCGCGGATCGACGTCAATGCAAAGTGGAATTTCGAGTTTTCCAACCACACAGAGACCAGGACCACCACCAGCAACACTCCAAGGTTCAACCAGTATAGCGCCTTGGACTCGCCGCCAAAGATTATTTGCTGAAGGACAATGCCCTCGGGGCCACCTGAGAACGAAGTCCAGTTTCTCAGAATCACCCGGAAAATCTCCGCCAAAGCCAGAGTCGTGATGGAGAAATACGTCCCGCGCAGGCGCAATACCAAAAAACCGAGCGCATACGCAAAAACAGCAGCTATGGCCGCACCCAGCAACATTGCAAGGGGGAAAGGGAACCCGGCTTTAGCCGCCAAGAGCACCGTCGCGTACGTGCCAAGTCCAAAAAAACCAGCGACACCAAAAGAGACCTGCCCGGACCTAAACAGCATGTCCCAGGTGAGGGCCAGCGCCATGTACTTGAAGACGGTTCGCGCTACAGTCTGAGGATAGGGCCCCAGAACGAGCGGAAACACCACCGCAGCCAGAACAAGAACGACCGGTAATATAAAACTGCTCACTTTTCTCATGATTGCCTCGTTCTACTTGCCCTGACGGCGATCGTAATGATGATGATCAGGAAGAACACGATATCCGACCATCCTGACATACCAGGAATACCATTGATTATCGCTTCGGCTATGCCAAGCGCCACACTGCTATAGAGCACCCCTGAGATGCTCCCAACGCCGGCCATAGCTATCAAGCTAAATGATTTCATTGTAAAAGGACTTCCTACCGCAGGGAAAATCGACTGACGAGTCAGGAAGAACGAGCCTGCAATACCCACCAGCACAACGGATGCCGTGAATACTAATGAATATGTTTTCTGTACATCGATACCGACGATGGCCGCACCCCGAGGATTCTGGCCCACTGCGACGGCGGCTTTTCCCAGCTTCGTCCTGGACAAAAAGAGCCGAATGCCAATCGTCATCAGAATCGCAAGCACCACGAACGTAAAATCCCAAATCCCAAAGCTTGTTTGACCAATAGTAAGGGAGGACGAAACATAGTCCAAATGTAGTTTTCTGGTCCTGCTTGTATAGATCAGCGTTATGATCTGGCTCAGTGCGATGCCTATGCCAAACGTCAGAATCAGCTGGTTAAGCTCCGGGCCCTTGAGTGCCTTGCGAATCGTGAGCTGGTAGAGCAGATATCCGACAATCGCCATGGCTATCATCGCAGGGAACAAGGCTAGAAGCGGGTCAAGCCCTAAGGCTTGCGCAAGAGAGTATGTTATATATGCCGCAACCATCAGAAGTTCGCCATGTGCGAGGTTTACAATATGGAGAATACCCTCGGCGAGTCCCATTGGAAGTGCAATGGTGGCATAGAGCCCCGCCCTTTGTACTCCATAAATCAGGACAGTCGGCTTCCACAGGAGAATTGCCACCAGCCCAACGGCACCTGCGATTATCCATGGAATGGCTTTTTTGGAACTTGCCATCTCATCACCTTCAGTAAATAAAGTATGCCGAATACCAGGTTCGGTCTTTTCTCTGCAGGAGACCCTCATAAAGGAGCCTCAAATCAATCAATACAACAGATCGACACAATAAATAGACGCAAGAAATCAAGACAACACTTCAACAAAAAATCGATGTTCACAACAAAGCGGCAAGGCCGCATAGGTCTTGCCGCTCTGGGACGTTTCTGTCCGCACACAGCACACCAGGTGTCAAACTATGTAGAACCTCGTGAGCGGGCAGCTAAAGCCGTACCGGCTCTTACTTCCACGCCGGGAAAGGATACACTGGCGCCTTGGTCTGGACATCAAACGGCCAAATGACTTCCTGGCGGCCATTCTGCCACTGCAGGATCTTCTGGTTGCGAATGCCCTGGTGCTTTATCACGTTGGACGGCGCAAAGGTAATTGTCTCGCCGAGAGCCGAGAGATACTTCGTTCCTTCAAGCGCTTTGATAACGACAGCATTGTTCACACTGCCATCGGCATTGAAGGCCGAGTTGCCAGCGCGCTTCAGTGCATCGGCCAAGATATAAATGGCAGAATAAGAAAGTGGCGCAAAATACGTCGCGGGCTCAGCCTTATACTTCGCCATATAACCGTTGTAGAACTTCAAACTGGTAGGGTTGACGTCGTTGATTGCGGGAGCCCACATGCCATACAGCATGACGTTGTTGGCAAGCGGCGACTTTCCAAAATCGGCAGGCCATCCTGGAGGCGCTCCAACAAAGAGTGGCGGGCTGAACTTCATGGCCTTTGCGGCTTCCAACATGGGCAGAGCATCGGCATCGTAACCAGCCCAAATGAAAATATCGGGCTTATAGGCCTTTGCAGCTTCCAACATTGCAGAGTAATCGCCGCCACCCATGGCTGCGCTCTTAAATGAAGCACCGGAGAACTGGTAGTCAGAGCCGAACATCTTGAGCGACGAGTCGTAGGATGCCTTACCAAAAGCACCCTCTTCATAGGCAAGGAACATTCTGTCTATCTTTATGGCCGGGTATTTCTTGCGGATATCGCTCCAGCCCTGAAGATAGCTTGCGCCCTGTTCATAGTCCCATGGATGCAGGTGGAAGTACCAATCGGCATCAGCACCGAGGGCCTGCTCTACGAGGTAACTCGCGGCACCCGTGGAAAGAACGATCTTCTGGTATTTCTTCATGGTCGGAACCTGGCCAAGCGCAACGCCCGAAGCCATGCCACCGACAAGGAAGTCCACCTTGTCCACCGTGACCAATTTCTCAATCGCGGCCACGCCCTTGTCCGCCTTCAACTCATCGTCCACGACAATAAGCTGCAGCTTGCGGCCCAGTACGCCGCCTGCCTTGTTGATCTCGTCCACAGCGAGCTGCGCGGCCTTGGAGCCCTGTTCGCCAGTGACGTCAGCAAGTGGCCAGGTTCCGCCAATTTTGATGGTTCCCTGTCCAAAAGCTGTCGACACAAGGAAAACGCACAGCGCGGAAAGAATCAGAAACCTCTTCATCCCGTACCTCCTTGGATGCCCGACCCTGGCCGTTCATCCACGTTTTTCTTTTAATCCGGTGACCGAAGTCCCGGCAATGCCCATAAACCTAAAAACACAGTTACAGAACGAGGCCGCCGTCTACCCGTAAGACCTGCCCTGTAATAAAGTCCGATTCCTCACTGCTCAAGAACAAGACCGCATTGGCAATATCGATCGGCATGGCAAGGCGCCCCAGCGGCGTCTTTGCGATAATTGGCTCAAGCACTTTTTCCGGCACCGTCTCGATCATCGGTGTGCGGCAATAGCCCGGCGAAACCGAATTGACGCGCACCTTTGCACCCTTCCGTGCAAACTCCTTGGCCCAGCCTTTGGTCATCGCCACAATACCGCCCTTTGTGGCTTCGTAGTTGGACTGGCCAATGTTCCCGTCAAGTCCGACCACGGAAGCGATTGAAACAATGGTACCCTTGCCATTTTCCATCATGGATGGAGCGATCGCTCTTGTCATCTTAAAGACGCCTGTCAGATTGACCGCAATCACCGCGGCCCAGTCGTCGTCAGTCATCTTTTGAATGAGCGCGTCGCGGGTGATACCTGCGTTGTTCACAAGGGCGTCGATGTGACCAAATTCGGCAAGGACCGAGTCCACAAAATTCTTGATCCCTTCGGTATCGGTGACATTCACTGATGCGCCACGAACATTCTTCCTCCCCGCCTCGAGCTCGGGGAAGGCCGCAGGGTTAACATCGATGGCAAACACCATCCTCGCGCCCTCTTCCGCAAATCGGTCGACAATTGCACGTCCGATTCCCCGGGCGCCGCCAGTTACAACGCATACTTTGTCTTTCATTCTATCCATAATCATTCCTCCATTTATTGCAAATAATTATCGCTGAACAGGGCCCCAGCGCACTGTTGTCGCTGCCCAGACAAACCCGATGCCAGCGCCTACCATGACGATGGTACTGCCATCCTTTATTTTCCCCGACTCAAGCCCAAGTTTTATGGAAAGTAACTGGTCGTTCTGCCCAAGATGCCCATACTCCTCAAGATACGTGGATTGCTCAGGTTTGAGCCCGAGCTCCTGCAAAGCCGCAAAATGTGCGCTCCGCTTAAAGTGCAGGATGGCCAGATAACCTAAGTCTTTCTCGGAAAGTCCCGATTTAGCCAAGGATTCGCGGATCACCTTGTAGAAATTCGGCATGGTGGTATCGCGAAGCCGCCCTTTGAATGTCGGTTCGTCTGGCACGATGAAATGGGCATTTTGCAGGTCTTCGGGCTTGGGCGGCCAGGCTTTAGAGCCCAGCACCGGAACGACACACTCTTCGGAAAAAGAACCATCGCCCCTGAATGCGGATTGCAGCACCTCGTTGCGGCCAAGATTTTTCTTGAGTACACATGCCGAGCCGCCCGAACCCACATCCATCATAAAGTGCGTGGCAGCATAACCCAGATCCACGAGGTCGTTATTCCGGTAGCCGGAAACCAACAGCACCGTGTTGACATCGTCCTTAACGAGCATCAAAGACTTGGCCACGTCGATGGCGGCCATCATGGAGCCACACATGGCTTCCATGTCAAAGCTCCACGCCCGATTAGCCTGCAAACGCTGGGCCACATTGAGCCCGGCAAGCCAGCATGGATAATCTTTGTGCTGAGCCCCGCACCAGATAATGAGGTCGATTTCTGCAGCCGCCACCTGTGCATCGCGAAGAGCTTCTACCGCGGCTTTGTAACCCATGTCTGCCGTCGTATCCTCTGGGCCGGCTACCGGTTTGCTTTGAATGCCAAATTTCGTTCTGATTATATCTTCCGGCACATCGGTAGCGGCGGCAAGCTCGGCTGCTGTTATTCGACGAGGTGGAATATAGATGCCAATACCGGCGATGCCGATGTCCATGAAAACCCTCCGTGACGACTGAATCGACTCTCATTCTAGATAAACCCTCTTTTGCCAATTCGTCAAGCGAAAAATGACGAATCCGACTATTCGCCCCTGCCAACCTAGCTCTGCAAAGATTGATTTGATACGCTTGCCATCGGGTTCTCCCGATTCCAGCATGGCTACCAGAATTTGGAGCATAACTACCGGCCCTGGCCCTTTGTGCAAGACAGGATTTTTCTACTTGCGCACCTCAAAAACTGGGTCTATACTGCCATGAAAGGTGAATCGTGTCTCATTTTTTAAGGTAATTCTTGGAGCGACCAAAGAATGATAGAAGCTGTCGACCTCAATAGCAACGAACTTCATACCAGCCGAGGCAAATTAATCCTTGCCGGCTCACAGCTCTTTGCAGAAAAATGGTACGGCGCAGTGTCCGTAGCGGAAATCTGCAGACGTGCTGATCTGTCCAACGGCTGCTTCTACCGCTACTTTAAGAGCAAAGAAGAACTCTTCCGTGCAATTCTAGACAATATCACCATGCAAATAGACCAGGCGCTGCAAAGAGTACAAGGCGGTCCACCCGAGGCCCGGCTTTTCTCTTTTACAGAAATTGTCTTTAACTTTTCACGAGACAATCCCTCGCTCATACACGTATTCAGAGAAGGACAATATCGATTCTTTGAGTGCGAGCAGCGGCTTGAAGATATTTATACTGCCGCACTGGGAAAAGTTCTGGGCGGGCCAGCAAGCCAGGCGGAATATGAATTCGCGCTTGGGGGCCTGCGTTTTGCAGCTATTCGGTCAGCATTCTATGGGATTCCTGTAAAGCTTGAAGCCTTGCAAGACATTCTTATACATGGGCTTTTCCCTGAGATGTCAATTGACGAAGAAAAGGTTTTTTCAAACATTCCTTCCGAACCGCCCAGCGATTCAGATCAGAGTGCAAAGAGCCGATTGTTGCGCGAAGGCAGAAAACTCTTTGGCAGACTTGGCTATTTTGAGACGAACATCCACCAGATTACCGACGCTGCAGGGCTCTCTGTAGGGGCGTTTTACACTCATTTTGAAAGCAAAGAGGCCTTTTATGGCGAGCTAATCACCAATGTCGGAATGGAGCTCAGACATTTCATTTCGTCAAACCTTGGTTCCGGACTGAACCGCCTGGAAAAAGAGATACGGGGTTTGTGGCTTTTCATTGTCTATCTGCAACATGATCCGAACTGCTACAACATCGTACGAGAGGCAGAATTTGTGTTGCCGGACACGGTA
>JBDKTP010000092.1:0-18207 GCA_039680115.1 Rectinema sp. | reverse complement strand
CCTGCCCGCCGGGCGGTGTCGTGCTCGAGCTTCCAGTCCAGATAGCTGCCGTGGAAACGCTCGACTCCGCCTTTGCCGTCAAAAATGATGAGCTCGGTGGCAAGGCGATCCACAAGGAGCCTGTCGTGCGACACCATAAGCAGGGAGCCCGAAAAGTCCGCGCAGTACGCTTCAAGGCTCTCTATCGTCTCTATGTCGAGGTCATTCGTCGGCTCGTCTAATAGAAGGAAGTTGGGCGATTCTGCAAGCACCCGCACCAACATGAGGCGCCGCAATTCCCCGCCAGACAGCGTGCGCAGCTTTTGTTTCTGAAAATCGCGCTCAAAACCGAAGCGCTCCAGAAGAAGCACGGCATCCAGGGTGGACCCGTCCGGCAGGCGGAAATGATCGGCATGTTCCTGAATAAAATCGAGCACGCTAAGTTCGCCGTCAACCGCTTCGTTGGTCTGTTCAAAGAACGAGAGGCGCACCGTCTGGCCAAGTTCGACGCTGCCTTTTGTGGGCTCAAGCCGCCCTGCGATGATTTTGAGTAGGCTTGTCTTGCCCGAACCATTGGGGCCCACAATACCGATTTTGGCGCCATGCGCAATCTCCATGGAAAAATCGTCAAAGAGCACGCGGGGCGCATCGAACGTAAGCCCGACATGGTCCAGCACGCAGACCTTCTTGCCCAGGTAGGTCTCCGAAGAGGCAAACTCAATCCGGTCGCGCTGCTTTTCCAGGAGCGAAACGCGCATCTTCTCTATGTCTTTCTTGCGCCGCTCGCTCTTTGTCGCTCTGGCACGGGCGCCTCGGCCCAGCCATTCGAGCTCGATTTTGAGATTGGCGAGCCGCTTGTTTTCCATTCGATCCAGGCTTGCAAGCCACGCTGCCTTCTTCTCCAGAAATTGCGAATAACTGCCGGGATACGCCCGCAAGGTGTGTCGGTCGATCTCCACAATCGACGTCACTACGGCGTCCAAGAACCAGCGGTCGTGCGTGACGAGGATCACCGCCTTCGGGAGGGCCAACAGCCGAGCCTCAAGCCACTCGATAGTCTCGATATCGAGGTGATTGGTGGGCTCGTCCAAAAGAAGAAGATCGGCACTTGGTGCAAGTGCCCGTGCCAGGGCGATCTTTTTTTTCTCGCCGCCTGACAGCATCGTAAGTGGCAGATCCATATCGACAAACCCAAGCTCGCGGCACAGCGCCTTATATCGATTTTCGAGCGAAATTGCTGGAACCTCGCCGGTTGGCGCACCTTCAATTTCTGAGGCTCGTCCCGAATAGAGAAAACTGGCGACTGTAGCTCCCTGGGGCACATCAACTGATTGTGGCAAAAACGAATAGGTAAAACCTTTTGACCACATGAGTTCGCCCGAATCGAGTTGAATATCTCGAACTAGGAGCGCTAGGAGGCTACTTTTGCCGGAGCCATTTAGACCGATCAGACCGATTCGGTCGTCGGGCTGAATTTCAAGGCAGGCATTTTCAAAAAGCGGGCCGCTCTTGAGCGACAGCGATGCGTCTTTTAAAGAAAGTATGCTCATTTTCGGGATCAGAGTATATCGCAAGGGCGCGGGTTGTTCTATTAATGTACTCGTGGACAATGCTGGTGTGCAATGCTCGGAGGTGTTGCACGCACAAGGCGCTTCTGGGCACGCGTAAGGCGCTTCTGGGCACGCGCAAGGCGCTTCTGGACACGCGCAAGGCGCTTCTGGACCTGCGTCTCTTCAGATTGTTTAGATAATATCGAGACTCTGTACAGAATTGAAATTGACAAAGAATAAATATATATTTATTCTTATGAACCAGTAACGAGGAGGTTACCATGAAGAAAAGGTTTCTTTTTGTCGCACTCATTGCCGCAATCGCAGTTGTGGGTGTTTCTGCAGCTGACTTGACGATTTCCACGCAGGTCAATATGAAAGCCGCCGATTACGCCAACAACTTCTTTACCTTTAAGGGTGCGGTTGGTGCAAGTGACAAGGACCAGTATCAGCCTGTAGATGCTACGTCGGGTGCCAGCAAGTTCCGTTCTACGGAAACCTTTAACCCGTACCGCACGGATGTGCAGGGCAAGAAACTCCTTCCAGCGGGTCTGCGCGGTCTCTTCCTTTATGGCGTTGCTGACTATGGCACGCTGACGAGCGACAATCTGAATGTGAGTGTGGCTGCCAATGGCGTCATCACCATTCAGTCTTGCCATCGTGGCACTGCATATAAGCTCGTCACCGCTCCGGACGGCAAACTCACCTTCCCAGGTGCCAGCTGCAGCATGCGCGTTATCGGTACAACCAGTAACGTCGTGCATTCAGACTTCTCGCCGACGGGCAAGACGGCCGATATCGACTGGGCCAAGGTGTGGGATGCTTCCATTCCTGACGGCAAAGTCATTGGCACAACGACGACCAAGACCGGCAAGATCCTGCCTGATGAAGCCAACTCCATCCTCTTTGGCTGGGCTGGCAGTTTGCAGGTTGCGTTTGACGGAACGTACTTGAAGGTCAATGGAGAACTCAACGCGGTGAATAAGTAAACCAGCAGGTAAGCGGACAACAGAACTCCGCTTCGATTGCTTACGATAGGCCCCGGGCGGGCGCACAGCTAGCGCACACTTGGGGCTTTTTCTTGCATTTTGGCCTATTCTTGAATCGTTATAGTTTATTGCGTGCCGGTTTATTGCGTGCCGGTCGGGGGACTGCTGTAAGGTTTGCAGGTTCCAGGAGTGACCAGCCAAGCACCGCGCTCAAGCCAATGAGCACAGCAAAGCAGAAGAGCGGCAGCGTGTAGGACCCTCCGGCGCTCCGCAGCGGTTCCATCAAATAGACCAGTACTACCGAGACTTGGCCAGACAGTGCAATGAGCCCATTGGAAGTACCCTCCGGCGTAGGTAGAGAAATCTCCGAGGCGTATTGCGTTCCTGTCGGATTGACCGACGTAAGAAAGAAGCCCAAACACACGCAGGACACGATTAAGAGGGGGAAACTCGGCGCCAGGGCGAGCCCAATGAGCCCTGGAATCGTACCGACAAGGCCGATCACGATAAAAGGTCGCCGCTTGCCTTTTTTGTCTGAAAAAGCCGGCAGCAGGACCGACCCTATGACGCCCGCTACCATCATGACAGCCACCGCAACGCCAGCCTGCACCGAATCAAAGCCGCGCGGCTTTACAATACCTTCGATCCACGTGGTGACACCGTTGAATATCCCCATGCCGATAAAAGTGATGATCAAAAAACGCCTAAATGAAGGCAAAGAAAAAGCGTGCTTGAGCCCGTCGAGCATCAGGGCCCGTTCTTCCTCCGCAGAGGCATCCGGAGGCGTGGCAGGCTTTTCTTTGACGAAAAGCACAAAAAGCAGTGCGGCAACTGCCGAAGCTATTCCATAGTAAAGCTGGATTTGCGCGACCGTGCTGCCAGCTTCCACAAAAATCGGGGTCAACACCTGTCCAAGCGCTGCGCCCAAAAGGTTGGCAAGCGTAAGAAGCCCCACCGCTGTGGCGCGTTCGTTCTTAGGAAACCAGAGCGCAGAAACTTTGGTCCAGGAATTGAGGAAGACCGGCTGCGCGATGGACATACCCACCGTCATCGCGATTGCGAATCCAAAACTGTCGCCCGCTAGTCCCCGCAAGATTCCACAGATCCCCGTCAGTACTGAACCGGCAGCCACTACCGGTTTGCAACCGTATTTATCTATGAGCCAAGAAATTGGGATGGAGACTGGTATATAGACAATCATGAAGAGCATGGAGAACAGGCCGATCTGAAATTCCGAGACATGGTAGAAGTGGCTCGAAAGCGTCGTTATAGGCGCGTAACTGATCCACAAGGTCTGAATCGTCAGGTTTACGAGCATGTGGAGCGCCAGGATGAACCACCGCGAGCCATAAACACGGTACTCGGTTTTTGGAGCCCTGGACATTGTTACAGATTGAGCGTCCGTCGTCGTCTCCTTTTGGGGGAATTCCAGTTTTGGGAACTTCGGAGGCCCATAACATGCCTCTAAATGCCTTTAATGCCCCTAAATGCCAGCCGCTATTCTACACTGAAGTCAATATTCTACATCAAGCAGGTAGCCTTCCACAAACGTTTTTTCGCCACGAGGCTCTCGGCAAGAGTCAAATCGGCAGGAGTCAAAATAGTATCTTGCCATGCACTTATCATTTTCGTTATCATCCAATATTGACTACTTACGTCGTCCTTCAATGAAGGAGAGGGGATACTGCATGATTCTGCAGAATGCGTTCAAACCTGCCAGTATCAAAATCGGACTGGAGAGTAAAAAGAAGGATGAGCTCTTTAAGGAAATGGTCGATATCCTTGCAAGAAGCTATCCGAAAGATAAAGTCTTCCCTAGGGAGGATGTCCTGAGGGCTCTCCACAAGCGGGAAGAAAAAATGACTACCGGCATTTACAAGGGCGTTGCTGTGCCCCACGCAACAGTTGAAGGCATTGACCATCTGCGAGGCGTACTCGGTATTTCGCAGAAGGGCGTCGATTACGATTCTCTTGATGGAAATCCTGTCCAACTTGTATTTTTGCTTATCTCTCCACCAAGCGATGCGGAAGCACACCTCGAAGCGCTCCGGCAGATCGCTTTGCTCATTCAAGACCCAGTGTTGCTTAAAAATCTTGTGATGGCGACTGTACCAGAAAAAGCGTATGGCCTTATCCGCGATTTTGAGGAAAGCCACAGACCGCGATGACGGTGAAGAGCGCCGCCGAATGGGTGCATGAGGAGGGTGGCATGGATACTGCTGATAATATTGAACGATTTATACAAATAGAAGAAGAGGCTTTTCATGTCATTCAAGAGGCAGAAGACAAAGCTTCGCAGCTTTTGCTCGAGGTAAGGACCCAGTCAGAGCAGATTGAGCGTCAAAAAGTGGCCGAAGCGCGCAAGAAGTTGGATGCTGAGTATGCAGTGTTTGTCGATTCGTTGGCGCAACAAAGCCGCAAAGTCATTGAAGAATTTCGCGTGCAGCTTGGGAGCCTTCCTTTGGATGCCCAGGCGCTCGCGGCACGCCTGGACCTTATCCTCTCGTCGGAAGCGTGATATGGATGAGAAGGTTGATATCTCCTATCTCTATGCCCGCGTATGTGGTTCGTTTTCTAACCTGAGATTTGGTGAAAAGGCCGCAGAGCTCATGCGGACTTCTGGTGGCATAACGGCGCTCTGGAAGGTTCTTTTTGGTGAAGATGCGCCGGATATACCTGAAGCTCGTCTCATATCTGAAGCGGAACAAAGAGTCGTCAAGACCTCAGTCGACGACTTTGTGAGGCTTGCAAAGTCTTTTTCTGATTCCAATAGATTTATAAATGCACTCATTACAAAGTATGAAATTGGTCTTATCAAGACAATGCTCTTTCGTCTGCGTGCAGGGGAAACTCCACCTGAGGATATTACCTATTCATCAAGAGTTATTCAGCAAGCCATTGCCCGCTGGCCACGGATCACCGACATGTTTGCAGATACTCCTTATGCATGGCTGGAGAGCGATTGCCTGAATGATATTGCACAAGCAGAGAATAAGCTCGATCAACAATATTACCAAACCCTCTGGAATGAAGCCTCTGCGATTCGGAAATCGAAGGTGGGTGCAATTCTAGACCTCTTACGCTGGGAGATCATCTACCAGAATGTTGTGTGGGCCTTTCGCGTGCGGCGCTATTATGGGAAATCAAAGGAAGAAACCGTGGATATGCTTGTAAACATTCCTGGTGTCGATGTCACTTCCTATGCGCTTCAGACGTTTGATTATGACCTTGGAAACATTGCAAGCTTCAATAATTGGCCTTTGAAAAAGCTGCTCGAGAATCAAACAGGGCCTGCTGTCGACGTTCCTGCACTAGAGCCGAGAACGCTCGAAGATCTTTTTGACAAAATGAAACATAATTTACGCCTGTATCCCTTTAGCTATACACCGATCTACTGCTATTTTAAACTACTCGACTATGAGACCTCGCTGCTCCTGGCAGCCTTGGAGAGTACGAGAATTAATATTCCATTGGAACAAAAAGCAAATTATGTGTGGATTCCTGGAGGCCAAACAGCATGAGCAGCGTTACCATGCGAAAACTAGAGCTCATTCTTCTCAGGTCTGATATTGATGCTGTCCTGGAATATCTTGCCGGCAAGCGTTGTTTTCAAGTCTTGTATCCAGAGGAGCCTGACCGGCTTTTCCAGACGAAGAGTCTAGATCTCACTGAGGAAGGGACATCGGAAGAACGCCCTGAAGAGCAGCTGATCAGTGAGTCTGATCTCAATTATGCGCAAAGTGAGCTCGATTTCATTGGGTCTTTTTTGGGGTTTGAGCTTCCGCAAGATATCATCGAAAACAGTCAATTGCCCAATCGCGATATGCTTAGCAACCTCGATGTGCTCAATCAGCGTTGCGAGGAACTCAAGTCCCAGATTGAAGAAACAGAAGCGAGGATTGAGCGGCTTGAGGAAGCGATCCATGAGGTAAAGGCCGTCCAAGGTCTAGAACATCCCTTTGAGGAACTCGAGGAATCTTCCTCTGTTTTGTTTCAAATTGGCAAGGTTGCACCATCGAGTATACCGGTGCTTGCGAAGATGCTCGGTAATCGGGCCGTGATTGTTCCTCTCGATGATAAAGGCACGGTAATCGCTGTATCGAGCCGTGAAGGAAGATTTTCCCTTGAGACTGCACTGTCAAAGGTCGGTTTTGAAAAAAAACCGGCTTCTGAGGCCAATCAGGATGTCCTAACCGAGGCTATGGAAGCCCTAGAAGGCTCCTACCAGGCGGAGAAGCCTAAGCTTGAGAGCCTTCTGCAGCAGAAAAAGGACCTGAGCCAGCAGGATCGCGATCTATGGCGTAGCACGGTCTTGGCAGTGCAATTGAAAAAGGGGCTTCTCCTTGTGGAGAATAAACTTGAGCGGACAACGTGGGTCTACCGACTCAGCGGCTGGGTTCCGGAAGACAAGGTTGACGATATTGTGCAGGGCCTCCTTGCCATGTTGGGGGACCGGATTTCGATTCGTATTTACGACCCTACTGAGAGCGCTGCAAAGGTGAGCAAGGGATCGCACGGTAAGGAAGAAGAAGCGGTACCAGTTCTTTTTAAGCATAAGCGGCTTGTTGCAGCGTTTCAGGGCATTGTTAAATCCTATGGTACACCGGCTTACGGAGATATAGACCCAACGCCATTTGTAGCGGTTTTCTTTACACTGCTTTTTTCCATTATGTTTTGCGATCTTGGTCAGGGCATGGTGATTGTAGCCCTCGGCATTGCAATTTTGAAGGCCAAAAAGGGGATGCTCTCCCATTGGACAAAATACGCGCATGCGTTTATCGCTGCCGGAGTAGGTTCGATGGTGATGGGCTTGCTCGTAGGCTCATTTTTCACCAATGAAACAGTGCTTATCCCTCTTGAGCGTGTACTGACAGGATTCTTTCTAGGTAGACCCGAAGAGCGATTCTTACAGATCATGCCAAAAGATAATGTGATGGCGATGTTCTATTTTTTTGGATTTACCGTTGTAGTGGGCGTGATCATCAATTCGACTGGCCTCGTTATCAATATCATCAATTTGATCAGGCACAAGGAATATGGCGAAGCCCTATTCTCGAGAACTGGACTGGCCGGAGCGTTCGTGTTCTGGTGGGCTATGGGTCTGGTGATTCGTCTCCTGCTCGGTGGAAAACTGGGACTTATTGACGTCGTGGGCTTTGGTATACCTTTGCTCGCTATGGTTTTTTCTGAGCCTCTTAAGATGATGATCAATAAGAAGCAAGGCAAGGCGCCAGAGGAAGGACAAGGGGGAATCATTGGTGGGCTTGTCGAGGTGCTCGATATGGTGAGCTATTATGCATCGAATACATTTAGCTTCCTGCGAGTGGGTGCGTTCGCGCTTGCGCATGCCGTGTTGTCGTTTGTCATTTTTACGATGGGAAGCCTTATGCGGGGTAATTCTGCAACAGGAATAGGACTTGAACTTCTCATTTACTTGTTTGGAAATGCAGTCATTATCGTGCTGGAGGGTTTGATTGTGACAATTCAGACCATCCGACTCCAGTACTATGAGTTCTTTTCAAAGTTTTTTACCCGATCAGGCACGGTGTTCACGCCGATAAGCTTTTCCGGGAGAACCGAATAGAGCAAAATAAAGAAGAGAAGGAGTGTGTCTATGAAGAAGAAACTGATGACCGGCTTCATGATGTTCTTGTCATCGGCTGCGGTATTTGCGCAAGACACTGCAACAGCAGCCGCTGCAGCACCGTCCTCGTCGCAGACCGTAAAATATCTTGCGGCGGCGCTTGCAGTGGGTCTCACTGCGCTTGCTGGCGGCTATGCAGTAGCGAAGATCGGTTCCTCGGCGATGGGCGCAATGGCTGAAAAGCCTGATCTTTCCGGCCGGGCGTTGCCCTATGTCGGTCTTGCAGAAGGTATTTGCCTGTGGGGGTTCTTGGTTGCAGTCCTCATTCTGTACCTCTAAGAGAGTAAATGGGAGCGGCATTGGTTTCCCAAAGGTGAGGCGATAGTGGCAGAAGTCTTTGTGCTGGCAGAAGAAGAGATCCTCATAGGTTTTGCCATGATTGGTATAAAGGGCAAAGCGGTTGCGGATCATAATGATGCGCTTGCAACATTCCAGAACATCGTGCATGACAAACAATGTGTGCTCGAAAAGGAGACTGTTGATCTCTCCGACTGCAAGATGCTCATCATGAGTGAAGATGTCTCTGACATGATTGGAGAAGAGCTTGTGGATTGGCAGCTGAGCGGCTCGTTTCCCCTTGTCGTTGAGATACCTCCCCTTGCTGGCTCTTCAGCAGCACACACAGGCATTATCGATGCCGTTCGGCAAGCCATTGGCTTCAAGATTGAATAGGATTTCAGCAAGGATGTAGAGCATTATGGAAGAAATACGGGGCACCGAGGCTCTTGAACAAGAGATTCTCGAGGATGCACGCAGGCGCGCAGAGCGCATCCTGCGCAAGGCAGAGAACGATGTCAAAGAGTGGAACGCCCAGCGTGAGCAGCGACTTCAAGAAGAGATTGAGGCGCTCACCCGTGAGTATGAAGCTAAAAAGAGAGCTGCCGAGCAAGACATGGAGTCGCATCTTCCTCTTGAAAAGACGCGACTCGAAATTGGCTATCGCGATGAGGCGCTGCGTGCAAAGCTTAGCGAGGCGCTCATGGCGCTCATCCGAGAAAAACCTTGGCTTTTGGGGTCGTGGTGTTTGGCGTGCCTTCGCCGTCAACAACTGTTGATACAGGAGTCGAGCGCACAGGTAGTGGTAAGTGGCCTCGATGCGAAGAGTCTGCAGGCTATCAAAACACTTTTTGAACGAGCTCCAAATGTCTCGATAGTGCAAAAGGATGTACCTCTTCCACGGGGCGACGCGGCTGTGAGCGACGCGGCAACGGCAGCAAGTGCGCAAGCAGCACCTGAAGCTTTGTTCGGTATGTATGGCGTCGTGGTTGAGCCCAAAGATCATAGCTATAGGATTTCAGCAACCGGGCAAGAGCTTTTTGAGTGGCTTCTCGATGAAAAACGAGGAGAGCTCGCCACAGCGCTCTTTGGGAGTTCGAAATGAGTGGTGTAGTAACAAGGATTTCAGGGCCAGTTGTCATGGCGCGAGGCCTTAATGATGCAGGGCTCTACGATGTCGTAAAAGTAGGCAATGCAGGTCTTACCGGCGAGATTATCAAGCTTAATGGCAATGATGCGACGATTCAGATCTATGAGGACAACACGCTCATGCGCGTGGGTGAAGCTGTAGAATGTCTTCATAGGCCGCTCTCTGTGGCGCTTGGGCCTGGCCTTATCGGATCGATTTACGATGGGATTCAGCGGCCATTACCAGTTCTAAAGGGGCTTTCAGGTGCATTCCTCGCACCTGGACTTGCCGGCGAGCCCCTCGATACAGAGAAAAAATGGCATTTTGTACCACTTCTGCATCAGGGTGATGCGATTAGTCCTGGGGTTGTGTTTGGTGTAGTCCAAGAAACGACCTCAATACAGCATCGACTCATCTTTGATCCGAGGACGGCTGCAGGGACTGCGAGCTTTGTGGCGCCTGAAGGTGACTATACGGTCGAAGAGACCCTGATAAAGGGGGCGGATGGGGCCTGTTTTACTATGGTGACGAACTGGCCAGTGCGTACGCCACGGTTGTATAAAGGCAAGGAAGTGACGCGCGAGCCGCTTATCACGGGCTTACGGGTCATCGATGTGCTCTTCCCAATTGCAAAGGGCGGATGCGCAGCCGTGCCGGGCGGTTTTGGCACGGGCAAGACCATGACGCAGCATGCAATTGCGAAGTGGTGCGACGCGGACATTATTGTGTATATTGGGTGCGGCGAGCGCGGCAATGAGATGACCGAAGTGCTCACTGAATTCCCAAACCTTACTGACCCAAGGACAGGACGCTCGCTCATGGAACGGACTGTGCTCATTGCAAACACATCGAATATGCCAGTTGCCGCACGAGAAATCTCTATTTATACAGGAATTACAATTGCTGAGTATTATCGCGATATGGGGTACCATGTTGCAGTGATGGCCGACTCGACCTCGCGCTGGGCAGAGGCTCTTCGAGAGCTGTCTGGCCGCCTTGAAGAGATGCCCGCTGAGGAAGGTTTTCCTGCATACTTACCGACGAGGCTCGCTGAGTTCTACGAACGTGGCGGTGTGGTGACAACGCTTGAGAATAAAAAAGGTTCAGTAACCATCATCGGTGCTGTGTCGCCTCCAGGAGGCGATTTTTCCGAGCCAGTTACGCAACACACGCGACGTTTTATTCGCTGCTTTTGGGCGCTCGATCGGGATCTTGCCAACGCACGACACTATCCTGCCATCTCCTGGAACGACTCCTATAGTGAATACACGGACGATCTTATTGCATATTGGGATACCATCGATCCCTCGTGGAATCAATTAAGAACCAGGGCGATGGATGTCCTCAAACGCGAGCGCAAGCTCTCCGACATTGTACGGCTCATTGGACCCGATGCGTTGCCCGATGAACAACGGCTGGTGCTTCTCGTTGCTGAGATGATCAAGAATGGATTTTTGCAGCAGAGCAGCTTTGATGTAGTTGATATGTACTGCGCGCCGCCCAAGCAGATCTTGTTGCTCCGCTGTATCCTTACCTTCTATGAGCTTGCAGAGGATGCCATCAAGAAAGGTGCTACGCTTTTAACGATATCGGAATTGCCTGTGCGAGAAGAAATTATCCGTCTCAAGAGTACGATTGAGAACGAAAAAGTCAAAGAGGGCGAGGCGTTGATTCAAGAGATTCGGGCTGCATTTGAGCAGCTTGGAGTGAGCGTAGAAGGAGCGGCGGTCTGATGAGAGGTCTTGCATACCATGGGTTAGAGCGAGCAGAGGGCCCTATTGTCATCGCAGAGCGTCGAGAAAACGTAGGTTTTTCTGAACTCGTGCGTGTCAAGGATCGACAAGGGGAATATCGCCTGGGCAGAATCGTGGATATCTCGGAGAAGGCTGTAGCGATTCAGCTTTTTGCTGAGAATACAGGTATTTCGGTTGATGATGCATGGGTAGAGTACCTGGAAAAACCGCTCACCTTCCGCGTGGGCGATGGCATCGTTGGCAGAATTTTTAATGGCCTTGGTGAGCCAATCGATGGATATCCACCGGTAATGTCCTCTGATTTGCGCGATATCAATGGCCGCCCAATCAATCCGAGCGCCCGCGTTTATCCTAGAGATTTCATCCAGACAGGGATCTCGGCTATCGACGGCATGAATACACTTATCCGTGGACAAAAACTGCCGATTTTTTCTGGCAACGGGCTGCCTCACAACAGGATTGCTGCGCAAATTGTACGCCAGGCGAAGGTTCTTTCAGGAGAAGGCCAATTTGCCGTTGTGTTTGCGGGCATGGGCATCAAATACGATGTGGCGCGCTTTTTCATTGATTCTTTTGAGCAGTCTGGTGTTCTCTCCCGTGTCGTTATGTTTCTTTCGCTGGCGGATAGCCCTTCCATTGAACGCCTTGTGACACCTCGAACTGCACTGACCGCTGCTGAATATCTTGCCTATGAGAAAAACATGCATGTGCTCGTTGTGATGACCGATATGACAAACTATTGCGAGGCGCTTCGCGAAGTCTCCGCTGCCCGCAACGAGGTACCATCGAGAAAGGGCTATCCAGGCTATCTCTATTCCGATCTCGCTTCGATCTACGAACGAGCAGGCAGAATCGAAGGGAGTGAAGGATCCATCACGCAGCTTCCTATTCTCTCGATGCCCAATGACGATATTTCGCACCCAATCCCCGACCTCACCGGTTACATTACAGAGGGCCAGATTGTGCTCGAGCGTGATCTTTCTCAGCGTGGCGTATATCCACCTATTGCAGCGCTTCCGAGCCTCTCACGCCTTATGAAAGATGGCATTGGTGAAGGTATGACGCGGGACGACCATCGTGAGCTTTCCAGTCAGCTCTTCTCCGCATATGCCTATGTCCATACGGTCCGTGACCTTGCAGCCATCATTGGTGAGGAAGAGCTCTCAGAGAGAGATAAGATATTCCTTAACTTTGGTGACCACTTTGAGCGTGAATTCCTGGCTCAAGGCGAATTTGAAGACCGCAGTATCGAGCAGACCCTCGACCTCGGTTGGAAGCTGCTCTCGCTCTTGCCCGAATCTGAACTCGTACGTATCCCACCAAAGCTCCTCCAGAAGTACTTGCCGCACGGGAAAGAGGATGACGGAAGGGAGTATAAGGAGTAATGCATGGCTGAGCAGATGCCTGCACCCACGAAGACCAATCTCATCAAGGAAAAGCGCAGCCTTGAACTCGCATTGCAGGGCTATGATCTCCTTGAAAAGAAGCGCGAAATACTCGTAATTGAGCTCGTAAATCGCGTCGACTCGCTGGAATTACTCGAACGAGAAATCGCAGAGAAAACCCAAAAAGCGTATGCGGCCCTCCAACGCATGTTGCTCGCTGTAGGCCGAGAGCGTGCACGCGCCATTTCTTCGATGCCGGTTCGCGACATAACACTCAATGCCACGTACGTCAATGTGAGCGGAGTACGACTTCCAACGATCGATGTACAGGCAGGTGAACCAAAGCTGCCTTATTCGTTTATGAATTCGTTTGCCACATGTGACGAAACTGTGATAGAGTTTACAGAGCTTCTTGAGAAGCTTTCGACCGCAGCGGGCATGAGGTCCATCGTATGGTGGCTTGCACGCGAGGTGCGGAAAACCCAGCGCAGGGTCAATGCGCTCGATAAAATGGTTATTCCCCGCTCACAGGCGGTTGTAGAATTCATCGATGCATCGCTCGATGAGCAGGAACGAGAATCGCTTTTTGCGGTCAAGATGCTTAAACAGAGGCTTTCCGGGCAGGAACAATCATGAAAAACATGTTTGAAACCATTGTTGTGGCGATCAACGGAACCGATGCTTCAATGAACGCGTTCAAGTATGCCTTGGGGCTTCAGAGGGCTTTTGGTTCCAAGGTACTTGCCTGTTATGTGATCGATACCGCAACCATTCGGCAGCTCACGACATCCCGCATCTTTATATCAGAGGAAAGTCAAGAATACGAGCGCAACCTCGAGAACTCAGGCCAGCGCTATCTCAATTTCTGCCTCGATCTTGCCCGTCAAAAACACCTGACTGTCCAAACCACTATTCGTAGAGGCTCTATTGCAGGAGAAATTGGCAAGTATTGTTTAGAAGTGAAGGCTGATGTCGTTGTCCTGGGCGACAATCCTCAAGAAGCACTCTATCGCGATGTCATTGCAGATGCAAACCGGGAGGTGATCAGAAACTCTCGCTGTCCCGTGCTTTTTATAAAGCCTCCCATGGGCGATGAGATCTATAGATCTCTATAGATCATTGTAATTCTTTTCCTCAAGGTAGTTCTGTGCAGCTGACAAAAGCCTAGGGAGCCTTGTCCGTTGTTTTGAATCCGGCATAGTTCACCAGAAACAGACCAACCTCAAAACTCTGAGCGAAGTCCTAGGCTCTTATGCAACGCACCAGGTGCCCACCACCTATGTCGCGCAACGCTGGTATTTCTGCTGCGCAAGCCTGCTTTGCAAATGGACAACGCGTCCGGAACCGACAACCCGAAGGCGGGGAAACGAGCGAAGGGATTTCACCTTTAGCCTGTAGGTTGCTGTGGCTGCGTTCTTGTTCTGGAGCCGGTGCAGAGGCTTTGAGCAATTGCACGTACGGATGAATAGCATTTCCAATCACTTCATCTGTCGGACCGATCTCCATGATCATGCCAGCGTACATGACGGCAATACGGGAGCTCATATAACGTGCACCGGCAAGATCATGTGTAATATACAAATAACTTACGCCCTTTTTATCCTTCAGGTCGAGCATCATGTTCATAATGCCTAGCCTGATGGAGACATCGAGCATACTGGTCGGCTCGTCAGCAAGAACGATCATGGGTTCCACGGCAAAAGTTCGGGCAATATTGACCCGCTGGCGCTGCCCGCCTGAGAGTTCATGAGGGAACCTTCTCAGATACTCCGGCGCTGGAGAAAGACCCACTTGTTCAAGGGATTCCACCAGCTTCCTTTCCAGTTCGGTGTGGTCTTTAGCAAGCCCATGGATAAGAAATGGTCTTTCCATAATCGCTCGAATTGTGTGTGTCGGATTTAGACTTGCAAAAGGGTCCTGGAAGACCATCTGAACGCGTTTCTTGTATTCGAGTGCCTCCGCACGGTTCCTGAAAGGCCTGATGGGTTTGCCGTCCAGCAAAATTTCACCGGAGGTTCGTTCATAGATCCTTGCTATCACACTTGCCGTTGTCGTTTTTCCGGAACCGGACTCACCGACAAGGGCGAGCGACTCGCCTTGTGCAAGCGAAAAACTCACATCGTCCATAGCCTGCACGGTTTTGCCCCTGTTTCGAATGCCGGTGAGCTTGAAGTGCTTGGATACATGCTTGAGTTCGAGAATTGTACGGCTCATTTGCTGCCTCTTGCATGGCGCGGGGTTGGTGCGTTTGGGGTTATGCCCTGAGCACAATGCACGCAGGCACAGGCGCGCCCGTTTTCGGTCCACACAAGGTGTGGTACGTCTTGGCTGCAGCGGGCTTCGGCCTCGGAACATCGCGGTGCGAATCTGCAGCCGGGTGGAGGATTAATTAGCCCCGGCGCCTGGCCAGCAATGCCTGTCATGCGTTTTTGGGGTCCGGTAAGTGCGGGGAATGAGTCCATGAGTGCGCGTGTGTATGGATGGCGCGGACCGGCGTACAGAGCACGTGAAGGCCCATATTCGCACAGTTTGCCTGCATACATGATTGCAAGCGAGTCCGATATTTCCACGAGTAGTGACAGATCGTGCGTTATAAAAATGACCGAGAATCCAAACTTCAGGCGCAATTCCTGAATCTTTTGCAGTATGGACCGCTGCACTACCACATCGAGCGCAGTGGTTGGCTCGTCCATGATGAGAAGGTCAGGACGCAGGAGAAGCGCCATGGCAATCATGACGCGCTGGCGCATTCCACCTGACAGTTGATGTGGAAAACTCTTTATTCTATCAGCATTTATGTCGACAAGCTCGAGCATCTGGACTGCCATCTCGCGCGCTTGGGATTTTGGCACGTTTTTGTGGGCAAGCACTGCATCCACAAGCTGATCTTCGATCGAAAGTACCGGATTGAGCGCGTTCATGGCAGACTGAAACACCATCGCCATGCGTGTCCACCGGTAGGCGTTCATTGCTGCATCGTCGAGTCCTGCAAGGTCAACTCCATCAAAAAAGATATTTCCGGACTCGATTTTCGCGTTGTCGCGCAAGAGCCGCATGATGGTATAGGCAAGTGTCGATTTTCCGCAGCCCGACTCTCCCGCTATGCCGAGGAACTCGCCTTTTGCAAGCGAAAAACTCACGTCATCCACGGCGCGCACAAAACCGGCCTTTGTGGCATAGCCGGCGTTAAGATGCTCGATTCTTAAGAGGGGTTGTTCTGCCATGGTTCACCTCTTCCTCAGGCGTGGATTCGATATTTCGTCAATACCGAAATTGATGAGCACAAACGCCGTACCGGTAAGTGCAATGAGAAGCCCTGGTGGCAGAAACCACCACCATGCGCCTCGCAATATGGCCCCGTTGGCTTGCGCCCAGTAAAGGATGGTGCCCCAGCTCACAACGGTAATGTTGCCCACGCCGATGAACTCCAAAGTCGCCTCAGAAAGAATCGCCGAAAGGCTCACAAAGAAGAATTGCGACATAACGATGGAAATCATGTTGGGCAGGATTTCGCGGAAAATGATGAACGATGTGCGCTCGCCCATAACGCGCGAAGCGACCACGAAGTCTCGATTCTTGAGGGTTAGCACCTGCGAGCGCAGGAGGCGCGTGGGATAAGGCCAGCTTGTGAGTGCCAGGATCACAATTATTGGCAGAATTCCCCGCATCGGAATATAGGTCCCTATGACAATCATCAGCGGCAGCCCTGGAATAACGAGAAATACGTTTGTGAAAAAGTTGATAACGTCGTCGACCACGCCACCGAGGTAGCCAGCCAGAAGCGCAAGGGTGAGCGATACGACGATGACAAAAAGCCCTGTGGCAAGCCCAACAAAGATAGAAATTCTCGATCCCATAATGAGTTGACTTAAGAGATCGTTGCCTGCATGGTTCGTACCCAGCGGATGCTCGCGGGATGGTTTTGCCCTCAGTGGGAAATACTCGATTGTCTTTTCCCATTTCTGCGTCGTGGTAATTGTATAGATTGACTTTTCGATATCTTCGGAAGGAGTATCCACGGAGAGCGTCTCCGGATCTCCTCTATTCTCCTCTATCAGCACCGATTTCTCGCTTCGATCCGATTTTGGCGGGTAGGGCACGATAAGTGGAGCAAAGACGGCCATAAGCACAAGGACCGCCAGAATTATGAGGCCTGCGAGGGATTTGCGGTTTGCCACAAGCGTCTTAAAGAAATCTTTGATCATTTGGATCCATCCCTCACCCTCGGATCGAGGAACATAATGACGATGTCTGCGATAAAATTCGCAACCAAAACGGAGGCGGCAATTATCAGGAAGATGGCCTGCATAAGGGGATAGTCTTTGGCGTTGACCGCTTGGTAGAGCATATATCCCATTCCAGGATATGCAAATACCATTTCAGTGATGAGTCCGCCGCCAACGATAAACCCGAATTGCATGGCAAAGCCGGTAACGGAAGGTAGAACGGCATTGCGGGCCGCATACATGTATTTGATGCGCCGCATCGGCAACCCTTTGGCCATGGCAAGCGTGATATAGTCTTCAGCAAGCACATTGATCATATTGTTTCGCATCATGAGCATCCATTCGCCGACCGAGCTCAACGTAATGGTAAATGCAGGCAGGGCCCCATATTTGAGTACGGAGAGCCACCAATTCGAGCTGCCTCGCACTTCATCTATCGAGTACGCTCCACCGAGCGGGAAAATTCTCAACTTAAATGCAAAGACATAAATAAGGCACAAACCCAGCCAAAAATACGGGAAGCTTCGTATGAAGGTGAAAAAGCCTACGGTAAAAGATGCGAGCTTGTGCTGCCTTCTCCAGGCAGCCCAGATGCCTAAGGTGCTGCCGATTACAAAACCAAAGATCGTGCAAAGCCCCATGAGCCCTATGGTCCATGGAAGTGCAATTGCGATTACCGAGGAGACTGGCATGGGAAAGCGCGACAGCGAAATGCCAAAATCGCCTCGTACTGTGTTAACCAAGTATTTGCCGTACTGCACGATAAGCGGATCCTGCGTATCCAGGCCAAAAGCCGCCCTAATAGACTCAAGTTTTTCCGGTTCCACACCTTCCATGCGGCCAATTAGGGCCTGGGCAGGATCTCCTGGTATAAGACGCGGCAGGAAAAAATTAATGGTCATGGAAACGAGGAGTGTAAAAAGCAGCATTGCGAATTTTCTGGCGAAATACTTCATAAACCTCACCGTTCTAATTTGAAACGTGGGATCATTGCGGCACAACTGGAGCAATTAGAAAGGCGGCATTCTACAAAGGAATGCCGCCACATGTCAGTCACATATCAACTAAAATGCTGCCATGCGCGAGCGCCTGTCCTCTAATCGAAGGGCGACGCCACACGCGCACTGCATGGTAAGCGCACTTTGTGTGCTTACTTTAGATGGACTGCAAGCAGAATTGGCATCTTTTGCATGCCAATGACACTTGGCCATGCGTAAGGATTATCCTCGCTTGGCCAACCGACAAAATTCCTCGTCGAATACTCAAACCATGTCG
>JBDKTP010000091.1:0-2708 GCA_039680115.1 Rectinema sp. | reverse complement strand
TTTTTCCCGTGCTTTTGGCCGGGAGGATACGCTGCTGGAGTGCGCTCGAAATGGATTGATATGGATATGACATCGGTCGGACGGCAAGAGAATTTCCGCCCGGGGAGTAAGAAGTGGAACGAGATTTAGTTGAGTATATCGTCAAGTCGCTCGTACAGGACCCTGATGCGGTAGAGATTAAGGTCATCGAGGGAGAAAAGTCGACGATTCTTGAGCTTAAGGTTGCCGAAGGGGATGTCGGCAAGGTTATTGGAAAGAATGGGCGCATTGCAAGGGCAATCCGCACAATTCTTTCTGCGAGCGCTTCGGCACAGTCCAAGCGCGTCATCCTGGAGATTTTGGATTAGTTTAGCGTCGGTGTGCTGTGTGGCTTTCAGGAATGCCGCGAGGCTTTGTGCCTGGCGCGCGGTGCATCGGGCTATGTGTGGATAGATGGAACCGGAAAAGCAGGAAAAACTTGTGGCTGTGGCGCGGGTCGGCGCGCCGCGGGGCCTTGCGGGGTACGTGAGGCTCAAAAGCTATTCTGGGGAGACCGAGCACCTGAAGCGGCTCAAAGTGGTGACGCTGGTGCGGGGCTCTGCGGGGGCTCCCGGGGAGGAGGGCCGCGGCGCGCTGGGCAAGGATAACAGCGGCTCACCTGAGGCTGAAGGACTCCATAACCTGCGCGCGACTGAAGAGCTCTGTACGCTGCGCGCGACCATTGTGGGGTTTGAGGAAGGCGAGTGGGGTCTAAGCGCTCATTTTGCAGGCTACGACAGCCCAGAGAAGGCGCGCGAGCTCACTGGCTACGACATCATGGTGCCGCGATCGCAGGCTAGTCCGCTCAAGGCAAATGAGTGGTACCTGTGTGATCTCGTAGGTCTTAAGGTGGTGCTCGACGCTCAATGCATAGGCGAAGTTGCCGGCGTGCTCGAGGGTGGAGCCGATCCTCTTTTGGAAATCTTGATGTACGAAGGTGGGACGAAGGCCATCGTGCCGTTCCGAAGCCAGTTTATTGGGACTATCGATACGGACGCCGGCAGCCTCGAGCTGCTGGCAGGTTGGTTGTTGGAGTGAAATTCACCATCCTGACCCTGTTCCCGGAGATCGTGCGGGCGTATTTTGAGGCTTCCGTCATGAAGCGCGCGGTCGCCGCCGGCCTCATCGAGTATGAGCTCGTCAATATCCGGGACTACGCGTACGACCGGCACCACAAGTGCGACGACGAGGTGTTCGGCGGCGGCGCGGGCATGCTGCTTAAGCCGGAGCCGTTGGACCGGGCGCTCGAGGCTGCCGGCGCTCCTTTAGTGCGTACTATTTTTGTAACGCCATCGGGGCGGCTTTTTAACCAGAGGATGGCACAGGATTTTTCCCGCGAGGAGCGGCTTAACATTCTGTGTGGGCGTTATGAGGGCATAGACCAACGCATTATCGATACCCGTGTTACCGATGAGGTGTCCATCGGCGACTACGTTCTTTCTAGCGGCGAAGTAGCCGCAATGGTAGTAGTGGACGCCATCTATAGGCTTAGGCCCGGTGTAATCTCCGGGGAATCCCTTGAGGAAGAGAGCTTTGCCTCCGGCCTCTTGGAGTATCCCCAGTATACACGGCCGGCTGTTTATGATACTATGCAGGTCCCAGATGTATTAACATCGGGAAACCATGCACAAATCGCTCGTTGGAGGCTAAAGGCAAGCGTCGCTAAGACCTTGGCTTATCGCCCCGAGCTCCTGTCCAAGGACAACTTGCCCAGTGAAGTGGACAGTATATTGCGTGAAGTCATCGATGAAGGGGGATGGCATGAACCTGGTACAAGCGATCCAGGCCGAACAGGTCAAAAGTGAAGCTCCTGAGTTCCACGTCGGCGACACCGTTCGCGTGAGCTTCAAGATTGTTGAAGGCAAAACTGAACGAATTCAGGCCTACGAGGGTCTTGTTATTGCGATGAAGAATGCCGGTATCGGCAAGACCTTTACGGTCCGCAAGAATTCTTATGGCATCGGCGTTGAGCGTGTTTTTCCGCTCCATTCACCGCGTGTTGAGAAAGTTGAAGTGCTCCGCAGGGGCAAAGTTCGCCGAGCCAAGCTCTACTACATCAGAACAAAGGTTGGCAAGAAGTCCAAGGTTAAGGAACTCATCGTTTCTTCCAAGACGCCCGCGAACAGCGCTTCTGCCTCTGTCAAAAACTAGAAAAAAACTAAAGGTGAACGGTTTCGGTTATAAAAATTGAAACCTAAACATTAACCAAAGGTCCGACGTATGGTCGGGCCTTTTTTGTGACATTTTTGACATTCGGCCATTGTGCGTTTGAATCGCCTGTCTCGTGTAAAAGCGTTATCTTCTATATGAAATCGAAAGGTGATATGACGGAGTTTTCGAGTGGCTTGGAAGAAGAGCGTTCTTTATGCGAATCGACAGCCTGCCGCGGACGGAAGGGTGAGGAGGAAGTTGCCCTCCTCCTTAAGTCCGAAGGTTGGCAAATACTTGCTCGGAATTTCCGTGCAGGAAGAGGCGAAATCGATATCGTGGCCCTAAAAGGCGATGTTTTGACTTTTGTCGAGGTCAAGTCATGGTCGGCCAATGCTGTAAGCGAACTCTCTCAGTCTATAACTGCTACAAAAATAACCAGAATTGTCGAAACTTCTAAAATATTCCTTACAAAATATCGACAATATAGTAGGAAATGCATACGTTATGATGTGTTCTTTATTGGAGTAGATGGAAAGCCG
>JBDKTP010000090.1:0-16360 GCA_039680115.1 Rectinema sp. | reverse complement strand
GAGACCAGCGTATCGTTTTGCAGCCACGTAAGCCCAGCGTCTGCTTCGTAGGCTGTTTCGGGCTTGAGTAGTGGGTTACCTTCAGCCCCGCCTGAAGGAGGCCAGTAAAGATCGTCAAAACTCGGTGCGCGATACGCGGTGGAAAGCGAGGTCGAGAAATCCAGCGCATCAGAGAGCTTCTTTGCCGCCCCAAGGGCTGCACTCACTCCGGGGGCAAAATCGCTTGCCCAGTCCCATCGCAGCGAGGGAGTAAGGAGCCATCCCCCTAGACCGAATTGTGGATCCACGAAGACTCCAAGGCTGTATCGATCTGGCGATTTTCCCGTGCCAGTCGTCACTACTGTTGAACTGAGCCGGTCGTACCTGAATGAGATGCCCGTATCCACCGTTGTTGCGTCGCCTGCCAGAATCGACCACGAGGCGTCGCCGCCCAACTTTGCGCTCTTATGAACATCGTTCTGCGCCTCGCTTGTCTCCCGGTACGAAAGGCTGCCAAACTTACCATAGCCGGTCGCCTTAAAGGCCAGCCGATCCGAGAAGAAGTAATCGGTGCTGTATGAGGCAGAGGCGCCTATATCAAAATCGTTCTGCCTGGCCTCGGGTGTAGGCATACCCAAACTTCCTGGCACCCCAAGTGAGCGGATAGAGGCGTTCGCCGTAGATGAGAGATCCCCACCGGCTGCGTCGCCCTTCCAGGACAGACTTGCCCTAGCTTGCGCTGAATCGGCGTTCTGACGCTGACGCCTAACGTAATTACTGTCATAATAATAAAATGAGTTCGAGGCTCGTTCTGCAGACATTGAAAGCCTTGCAGCTTTCCCAAGATTTGCGGAAAAAGAAAGCACCTGCCCGTCCACAAGGGAAAGAGGATTCATCCCGTTCTGTACTGCGCTCGCGCCCGAGCCAACCGTGCTGGATGTGGGGAGGAAGGATTTATTTGTCACAGAAATCGAATAGCCAGAATCGTTTGAGCCTTTTTTTGTGGTTATGAGAATGACGCCGCCCACTGCGTCCGCACCGTAGTGCGCGCTGAGGCTCCCTCTGATAACCTTTATCGATTCGATGCTCTCAACGGGGATCTGTAGGCGCGACAAATCCGTTCTGCCTGTGGCGGTATCCGTAACCGGAACACCATCCACAATAACAAGAACCTGATTGGCGGTTGAGCCGCGCAGAGAAATTGTCGTCTCCGAGCTGCCTGTGCCGGTCGGGCTCAACGCAACGCCCGGAATGCTCTCCAGCACAGCCGCGATCGAGCTTGTGTTGGAAACAGCCAAGTCTTCGGCTGTAACGACCGTGGTACTTGCTGCGACAGAGACAGGCTCTTCTGAAAGTACTGCGGTTATGACCTGATCTGGCAACTCATACGGTTCTTCGTCTACTGTTTGAGCCTGCAGCGTCTGCAACGCAGCAACTGCACAAAAGAACACCAGCACGTACCTGGGTAAAGAATCCCGAACCATCCTTGCCTCCATTTTTTTTCGAAGGCAGAGGAAGGCTCAAGATTGTTCTTGCGTGCGGAGTTGATTTTGTCTGGGAGTAAGCAAAGCAAGCAAATTGCGAGCAACCAGATTGGGACTTGTCAAAGACAACTCCGGCAGTGTGGATGCGAATGTCGGGTGTATCCAGGCTTGCAGTCAAGGGCGCAGAAAATGCAGACAACGCACAAAACAATGAAGAAGAACTGAGGTCTTCAGAAGCCATGAGAATTCCTTAAGCCCACGAAGTTTCTCCTGCCGTACACAGACCAGCAGGATGTCCTCAGGGTGGTATCCTGGCTTCCGGATCTTCTGTCTATCTCGACGCCTTCTCACGACCGCAGCAAGCGACCGCAATGGCCACAGCGAACTTTGTCGCCGTATGTCGAGAACATCCCCGGTTACAGTGGCGGGACCGCTACGGACTTACACCGTATTCCACGTATCCCTGAAGCGAGTCTCATAGTAGACGAAGCAAGTATACTCGTCAAGCTTGAAATTTGCTGCAAAAAGCCCTTTCAGCGTACTTCCGATTTCGAAAGTAGTCCCTTGGAAACGAGGTTTTGGACGAGCGCACGTTCAAAAGTCCATTGAGGATTTGCCATACGATACGCTGCAGCTACGTCGGCAAGCTCATCGTCGGTGTATGGCTCAACAAAAGATTCTTCGCTGGGCATAAGCCAGAGAAACCAGCCTCCACCTTCGGAGCCTCCTTGCGTATTCTTTCTGGCAAAAGGCGCGATGTGCGACACATCTAGGAGCAGGTCATCTTTAAAATCGTAATAACCATAGTATTGAATCGCTTGCCCGTAGATCGGCCTGCTGCCAAAGGCAGCTGCTCCATCGGGCAGAATTTCCTCCATTTCCTGAGGGTAAATCTTCGCGGATGAACTCACGTCGACCATGCCGGATTCTTCAAAACACCGCTGCAAGGCTATCAGATCGCTCTCGTCCTGTAGCAGTCCCAAGGACCCCGGCAAAAACAGCATCAAATTGATCACTCCATCCCCGCCTACCAAATTGGAAGTCTTCAGCGGATAATAAAGTTTGTCAGATTTGAAGTGATAGATAAGCGGATCCACCACCGTCCTGTCACTTTCCAGAACGAGGTAGTCAAAAACAAAGTAGGGAAATCCTCTTGCAAGGTAATCTTTGGCCACGGCGACTGCTTTGTCCGGTTCATAGGCAAAGCCCTTCTGTTTGAAGAACGCCTTTACCCAGCCAGCAAAATGGTCGCCATCGAGAATTTTGATCGCCGTTACGTCGTGTACTCCAAGTTTCTTGCTAAAAAGCACGTCCACAGGCGGTGACAGGGAGGCGCTCTCCACCATCGATTTGCTGCCCTTGGTAATATTCAAGAATTCGATTTTTTTGGCTGCTGCGAGCTTCTCCGCTATGGGAAAGGGATCATTCTTGGCGAGATCGACAGCAGGTTCAGACGGAAACGGAATAAATTCGAGCACCGGCAGCGATCCCACTTCGCGCTGACTATATGCAAAGGACGTTCCCAAAATCAGGGTTTCCTGTCCGTTGGCCCAAAGAATGATAGCACGCTGAGAGTCTTCCGAAAGTTGGACCGAGTATGGGTACATTTGTCCTCGATCCGCAAGGACTGGAAACGCCGCGCGCAGCATTACGACCATCAAAAGTGCAACAAGAGAGCATCGTCTATTCTTCATATGGTGCCGCCTCTTACCACAACTTTAGTCTGTTATCGGACTCAAGTCAAATCTGCGCTGTCCTGGCAGGTCCGCACCGGTCGTCGCAATGAGAATCACTCAGGCCCAGCGCACCAGGCCTTGAACGTAGCGCCCGCCGAGTGCAGGATGCTTGGGAAGCACTCGGACCGAATATCCAACCTGACCCGTCAGCGTTCCGTTGACGACCACAGAGTAGTGCCAAACCGTACCTTCGTTCGAAACCGCCGCCATTTCTGTTCGCTCGGGGTGCACGATTTCGCCCTTGCTGGTTACGGGGCCCCGATAGCACTCCACGAGCGCTTCATCCGGACTCAAACCCGCCAACTCAACCTTGGCCTGCACCGTGATTCTGGTTCCGCGGTCTATAACAGGTGGGGCGTCATCGTTTATATCGAGCACGGCTACGCGAGCCCAGGCTTGCTTTGCCTTCTCTATAAACGCGGCCAGCGACTTGGACGAAGCATAGTTTTCTGCTTTGAGCCGCTCGCTCTCCGCCAAGGCAGGCTTATAGTAGTTCGTATAATATTCGCCGAGCATACGATGGGTGGAAAAACTCGGCCCGATTTTCTTCATAGAGTCCCGCATTTTCTGGATCCACTCGCGCGGCAGGTTGTCCCGCCCACGCCTATAGAACATCGGTACGATTTCCCGCTCTAAAAGGTCGTAGAGTGCGTTACTTTCTATCTTGTCCTGCAACTCGTCGTCGTTATACTCTTCGCCTTGACCAATCGCCCAGCCAATCGAGGGCTCGTACGCCTCCGCCCACCAGCCGTCCAACACCGAGCAGTTGAGCACACCGTTCATGCCGGCCTTCATACCCGAAGTGCCTGATGCTTCCAAAGGTCTCCTTGGTGTGTTGAGCCACACGTCAGAACCTGATGTCATGTAATGGGCGATATTCATATCGTAATCTTCCAGGAAAATGATGCGCCCGAGCACTTCTTCCCGCCTCGAAAAATGCACAAGCTCGCGGATGAGTTCCTTGCCAGGGATATCATGGGGGTGCGCCTTGCCGGAGAAGATGATCTGCAGAGGCATATCCTTATTAGACAGCAATCGAATAAGCCTGTCAGGATCGGTCAGGAGCAGATTGCCCCGCTTGTACGTGGCAAAGCGACGCGCAAAGGAAAGTGTAAGCGCGTAAGGAGACAGCGTCCGATCTCTTCGGGATGCTTCGTAATCCGAGACGCCGAGACGCTCAAGCGTAGCGTGCAAATGGTCGCCAGCAAAGGCCACAAGCCGCTCGCGTCGCCGCTCGTGGGTGCGCCACAACTCGTCGTCCGAAATTTTGTCCAGCCGCGTCCACATCTCACTGGACGCGGGGTCCTCGTTAAATCGAGGTCCAAAATAGCGATCCAAAAGATCCTGCATGTCGTGGCTGATCCAGGTGCGGGGATGAACACCATTCGTCACTGACCCGATAGGGACTTCAGAAACCAAAAGGCCGGGCCATAGGTTCTTCCACATTTCCCTACTGACCTCGCCATGCAACTTGGAAACGCCATTGCAGTAGGCGGAGAGTTTCAACGCAAAAACCGTCATACAAAAACTCTCGTTCGGATCGTTTGGATTTTCGCGCCCCAAGGCCAGAAATTCGTTCCAGTCCACGCCGAAACTCTGAACCCAGCCTCTAAAATAGCGCTCCATAAGGTCTATGCCAAAACGCTCATTGCCAGCAGGCACTGGCGTGTGCGTCGTAAAGACGTTGGTCGGCATAAAGGCCTGGACTGCTTCTTTAAAGTTGAGCTTGTCTTCCGTCATAAGCACACGGATGCGTTCCAATGCCAAAAATGCCGAGTGGCCCTCATTCATATGCGTTGCACCGACATCGATACCAAGGGCGCGCAACGCACGTATGCCACCTATGCCAAGGACGATTTCCTGTTCGATACGCATGTCCTTGTCGCCGCCATAGAGCGTCGCCGTTATGCCTCTGTCTTCTTGGGTATTCTCGGGGATATTCGTGTCGAGCAGATAGAGGCTCGAACGTCCCACTTTGACTTCCCAAATGGCTGCTGAAACGAGCCTTCCTGCCATTTCCACCGAAATGATGATCGGCTTGCCATCAGCATCCACACATTGGCGCACGGGCATGTTGTACCAGTCGTTTTCCGGGTACGATTCCTGCTGAAAGCCGTCAACATTGAGGTACTGTTTAAAATAGCCCTGTCGGTACAAAAGCCCGACACCAACAAGCGGCAGGCCGAGGTCGCTCGCGGTCTTCATGTGATCGCCGGAAAGAATGCCAAGACCGCCAGAATAGGTCGGCAATGACACATCGATGCCAAATTCCATGGAGAAATACGCGGTGACTGGGCTTTTGGGACCCTTGTACCAGGTCTCGCCCTTCTTGTAACGCTCGAACTTACTGGTCACTTCGTGCAGGTCGGCGATGAACGAATCGTCCTGCGCGAGCTGATCGAATCGTTCCTGGCTCACCATGCCAAGCATTTTGACAGGGTTTTGCCCGCTCGCTGCCCAAGCGTCCTGGTCGATACGAATAAAAAGCGACACCGCATCGAAATTCCAGGAAAGCCACAAGTTATGGGCGATTTTGTCCAGAACGGCCAGCTCGCCCTCCAGTCGCGGTTTGACAGTATGAGTCACAATCTTCATTATTTTTGGTTCCCCCAAAGGCCGTGCAGTCTATCTAAGAATGAATGGCCTTTTTCAGTCTCCTGATCTTCCGGGTGCTGTCCCTCAGGGCGTTGTTCCTCAGCTTTCTGCCCTTGTAAAGACTGGAGCTGTTCATTCTTTTCAGTTGTATCTTGGAAAAGTATGTTCTGATCCTGCGTGTTTAGCTCTTTGTGCAGGTCTTTTTTTTCATCCTTATCTTGATCTTGATCTTGATCTTGATCTTGCGCTTTGCCTTGAGCGGGGCTGCGCACATGCTTTTGTTGCCGATTCTTATTTCTGCCTTGGCTTTGTCCCTGCTCTTCTCGCGGAATTTGCTTTTGAAAGTTGCGGCCGTATTTTTTGCGATACAGTTCCATGCGTTCTTCCATAGTCATCGCGTAAAGATCGGTCGGTTCCGACGGCGAACCATGAAAGGCGCCACCTGCAGTTTTCTGATTCGCTTTGCTCGGTCCAGACCTGTCGCTTGAATGAGGCCTATGCTCGTCGCGGCGCCCACGGCGCTCGAGCTCCCCGGATTCGCGTGGCTCGCGTTTCCGTGGTTCGCGCTGGTCTCTTGAATCACGCTGCCCCCGTGTGTCGCGGCCTCTTGGGGTTTCGCGCTCGATTGTGACGCCCTCGCTTGCGTCGAGGGGAAGTTTCTCACCCTCGGTAAAAGGAATCAGGGTGAGGCTGGGATCTATGGAACGCCTGATAGCCGGAATGCCATACATGTAGCGCTCGCAGGCTAAGTTATAAAGACGCGCATTAGGGTTGTGCTGATCCAAAAAAGTAAGCCTGTCCGCATAAAGCTCGGGCTCCAGGGGAATATCGAAATTAACCACCACAGGGAAGCGTGCCCGCTCGATATCCTTGGCACCCTCGTCGGTTAACACAAGCACAAAGGCGCTTGATGCATCCGAATCGTGACTGACGGTATCCGCGCCTGGTTTATCTACGCCTGGCTGCGCCCTGCCACCTGCCAGCGCCTTCTCAAGAATTTGCTTTTTGCGCGATGGCTGCAGGGCACCGGCGACGTAATCAGTCGGCACACCATTCAATTCCAACCGCTTTGAAATTTCGAAGGCAGAACTCTTCAGATTGCAAAAAAGACAAATACTCTGAATGGAAGGATCATGCGCCAGCCCGAGCACGAAACGCAGTTTTTCTTCTGCCCTGATTTCGTACGAAGCTGTTTTTATGGTTCCAACAAGGCCGATAGACTCTTGAAATCGAATCTCTTTGGGGTTGTCTGCAATATCCCAGGCAAAAGCCTTGGCCCTTGGCGTGCTTTTCCCTTCTATCACGAGCGTCTTGCGTTCCCAGGAAGGCAAAAGATGCCCCTGTACGGCCCGCAGTTTTTCGTCAGGAAGTTCGGCTATTTTTTCTGCACCATCAACCACGACAAAACCAAAGTGACGTGGCGCGATAGTGGGGAGAGCCCCTGCCTGTGCAAGACTGATAAGCGTTTGCATGCTTGCAAGAACGAGATTTGCACCTTCCGCGGTGGAGAGATCCTGCTCCATGCTCTGGTCGGCAGTTGATCCGCTGCCCGAGGACACATTGAGAGGCTTGAGAGGAAAAATCGAAACATCGCCTTCGAACTCAGTGGCTAAAGCTCTTGCTGCGCTTGACGCTGCCTCGAGCTTTTCCTCATCATCCACAACGTAGAGTGCGCGGAAATTGCTAGCCGCTTTGTTTGGTTGCGTAAGCCAATAGATGACAGGAAACATAAAAACACGGGCACGGTCTTTTTCTATGTCCGTTTTGACGAGAAGATTTTCATCTTGCTCAAAAAGTCCCGAAAGAAGCTTTTCGTAGAAGACCGAGGAATATGAATTGGCGGTATCTGCGTTTTCTTGGAGTCTCTGGTCTATAGAAAAACGGCTCAAATCCATAGCTAATCCTATTTATTGACAATCTTTACTTGATTCGTACTGCCTAAAACTGCAATAACCGGAAACAGGTATGAAATGATACCTCAAATGAAACAGAAAGGGAAGGGCGCCAACATTGACCAGATCCAGCCACGCCGCATATAGTTGTTTTAGTAATAAGGAGACACCGATGCCTGAGAATCAAAAAGCCGAAAATCAAAGAACCGAGAATCATAGCTCTGAGCACCAAATGCCCGATTTGCAAGCGATCAGGAACAAGAACGCTTTTATCATCGATATGGATGGAGTCATCTATCACGGCAATTTTCTTCTGCCTGGAGCTGCCGAATTTGTTGCGTGGCTTAAAAGAAACCAGAAGAAGTTTTTGTTTCTTACCAATTCGAGCGAGCGGTCTCCGGAAGAGCTTTCGCAAAAGCTGGCACGGCTGGGCATCGAGGTGGAGCCGGCGCACTTCTACACCAGCGCATTGGCCACGGCCAGTTTTCTGGCAAGCCAAAAACCGAAAGGAACCGCCTATGTTATTGGAGAACCAGGACTTATCCATGCGCTCTACGACGTTGGCTATACCATGAACAATGTCAACCCCGACTACGTCGTGGTTGGCGAGGCAAGGTCATATACATTGGATACTGTAGAAAAGGCCGTGAAGCTTGTCCTGGCAGGAGCAAGGCTGATCGGTACAAACCCAGATCTCACAGGGCCTTCCGACGAGGGCATTGTGCCGGCATGTGGTGCCCTGGTGGCACCAATAGAATTGGCCACAGGACGGAAAGCCTACTTTGTGGGCAAACCCAACCCTTTGATGATGCGCCACGGTTTGCGGACGCTTGGAGCTGTGCGCGAGGAAACTGCTATTATTGGCGACCGCATGGATACAGACATCATCGCGGGCATAGAGGCGGAAATCGAAACGGCCCTCGTGTTATCCGGCGTGACGTCGCGTGAGGAAATCGGCAGGTATTCGTACAGCCCGAGCCACGTCCTAATGGGCGTTTTCGAGATCCCTGAGCACGAGTAAGGGCTCGTTTGGTACTTGGATGCGCCCGCACAAGGCGACTTTCTTGTGGCTTACGAAGTCATACCCTTCGATAGGTTCCGGCAAATCGACATAGGGTGCAGTTGGCGCAGAGGCTCCAGCACAGGCGGCGCTTGTGCGGGCAGTAGCGCGTGGGCGGGCAGCGGCATTTGCATGAACACTGGCATCAGCACAGGCGGCGCTTGTGCGGGCGCTCAGGTTGACAAGGGCCCAGGCGCACGGTTTTGCGCCGGGCGAGGCGGAGCTTGAGGTGGACGCCTGCACGGTGGATAAGGACGCCCGCAAAGCGAGGGCGGGCGGCAATTCCGAAGCAACGCCAGTGAGCTGCGGCGGCGACACGAAGCGCTCCAGGAGGAAACAGTCGCCGCCAAGGTCGCGCCAGGCGAAAAATGGGGCGCGCTGCTTGGCCGCGCGGGTGCCGGCGAGGGAGTCGCGGAAGAAGGAGAAAAAGGACGGGTCGCCGCCGCGCCAGTCTACAGGATCCTTGTCAAAGAGGCTGGGCCTGTGAGCAATGGCGTACTCCTGGCCCATGTAGGCAAAGGTGACGCCAGGCACAAATTGGCTTAAGACGGTCCAAGCCTTGAGCAAGGCAGGCGATGTAAAACGAGAAGCAGCACGCTCTTGGTCGTGATTCTCCAGGAACCGGATCTTGCGGCTGCCTTTTGGATAGAGTGTCTCCTGGATAAAAAGGAATTCAAGGTACGAACGTACAGAGCGCTCCCCTTTCCATATGGGCTCGAGCTTTTCCCATCCATCGTAATCATAACTAAGATCGAAGGCCGCTGTGTGCAGTTCGGGCTCCGACCACGCGCCGTACCCTCTATCACGCATACTCTTTAGAAAATGTGGATGCGTGCTTTCTGCAAGCCAAACAAGCGGATAGCTGTCCTGTTTGGTAGCCGGGTCGCGCCGATTGGTCCGCTCCCTCGCCTGGTGCCAAAAGTCCACAGGCACAAGCGTTGCAACATCACAGCGGAAGCCATCCACACCCAGATCGCGCCATATGGCGAGGGTATCCAAAAGTTCAAGCCAAAGTTGCGGCGAAGAGCCATAATCCAGATCGACGACATCGGACCAGTCGGCGCACTTTCTGCTAAGGGCACCATTCTCGTCGTGAAGAAACCACTCGGGGTGTTCGCGCGCGAGCACTGAATCAGGGGAAGTGTGGTTATATACCACATCGAGCATCACCTTTAGCCCGCAACGATGAGCTTCTGCCACAAAGGCACCAAAGTCTTCCATGGTGCCGAGGTCTGGATTTATCGATCTATAATCCGTTATAGCATAAGGACTTCCATGGGTTCCTTTTCTGCCGGCTTGGCCTATAGGTTGCACAGGAGTCAGATATACCCAATCAAATCCCAAAGACCTAATACTCTGCAGTCGTTCAGTTGCCGCCGCAAGTGTGCCTTGCTCGGTAAAGTTCCTTACAAAAACCTGATAGATACTGGTGTCTTCGCTTACCATCTGATCTGCTCCAAGCTCAGGCTTTCCCTGTGAAATCAATCGATTTAGACCAATCGATCTCAAGCATAAAAAACTATGCGGCGCAAGAATAATAGCAATTGCATAGTTTTGCCAGTGCTCCAGAGTTTATATTCTAGTCTTAATATATAATAATGCTTCTATAGTATTACATAATCTTAATCATTTTAGTATATTAAACTCAACAGTAAGGTGAACAAATAGGTCGAGCACTCTTGAGCGTTGCAATACTTGCCAAGAAACGTGCAACAGAAGAAAATCGGACCGTACTAAGAACCTGGAGAACACATGATTCAACATAAACAGATGGAATTGCGCGGAATGACCTGCACCGCCTGCGCGAATGCCAACGAAAAGGCAGTAAAAAAGGTGCCAGGAGTTACAGAAGCTTCAGTTAATTTCGCGTCGGAAACCCTCAATGTGGCATACGACGATGCAGTTACGTCGGTCGATGCAGTCAAAGAGGCCGTGAGGAAGGCCGGTTATGCGGCCGTTGAACTCGATACCGAGGAAGAACGCGATGAGGCTTCCTTACGAAAAGAAAAAGAAATACAAACGCAGTGGACAAAATTTGGTGTTGCAGCGGCTTTCTCCGTTTTATTGCTCTACATCTCGATGGGGCACATGCTCGGGTTTCCTTTGCCAGAGTTTTTGCACCCTGACATGCATCCATTAACCTTTGCACTTGTGCAACTTCTCCTGGTCGCACCGGTGGTGGCTTCTGGCTGGCGTTTCTATACGGTAGGGACGAAGACCCTTTTGCATGGCGCTCCTAACATGGACAGCCTCATTGCGATGGGAACTTCAGCCTCATTGCTGTATAGCATCTACTCAACTATACGGATTCTCCGGGGCGACGCATCCGCGGCCAACGGCCTCTATTTTGAAACCGCAGGGATGATCATCACCCTCATTATGCTGGGGAAAACCCTCGAAGCGGTGAGCAAGGGTAAGACGAGCGATGCCATCAAGAAACTTATGCGCCTGCGGCCTGCTACGGCTACTGTCGTTCGTGGCGGCACCGAAATCGAGATTCCCGTCAGGGACGTCGCTGTAGGGGATGTCGTTCTGGTGCGCCCAGGCGAACAAATACCTGTCGATGGTACGATCACTCAGGGTGAAAGCGCTGTAGACGAATCCATGCTGACAGGAGAAAGTTTGCCTGTCGACAAAGGGCCCGGTTCCACAGTCATCGGTGGTACAATAAATCGAAACGGAGCCTTCCAATTCAAGGCCGAGCACGTCGGAAACGATACGATGCTTGCCAAAATCATCAAGCTTGTGGAGGATGCGCAAGGGTCCAAGGCGCCCATAGCGAGAACTGCGGACAAGATAAGCGGGATCTTCGTACCAGTTGTCTTCGGCATTGCGCTCCTCTCAGCAGGGATTTGGCTTATTGCCGGGCAAAGCATCACCTTTGCGCTTACCATTTTTGTTTCCGTACTGACAATAGCGTGCCCCTGTGCGCTCGGGCTCGCAACGCCCACCGCCATCATGGTCGGCACCGGCGTCGGCGCCGAGCACGGCATCCTCATCAAATCCGGCGAGGCCCTCGAGACTGCCCAGGCCATTAAGACCGTCGTGTTTGACAAAACAGGCACCATCACGACAGGTAAAATGCAGCTCACCGACACTATCGCCGTCGCCTCGCCGGACCGCCCCGCCCTTTCCGAGTCGGCGTTGCTCGCCCTCGCTGCCTCAACCGAAAAAGCAAGCGAGCATCCCCTGGGCGAAGCCATCGTAGCCAAGGCAGAAAGCCTCAAACTCGAGCTCAAAAGCCCTGACCAATTCCTTGCCCTGCCGGGAAAAGGAATCCGCGCCAAATTTGCTGGTTCCGAGTTCTTCATTGGCAACTCGCTCTTTATGGCGGAACTTGGCATCGATGTGAGCACTGGACAGATTAGAGACACCGTCGACGGGCTTTCTTCAGAAGGCAAAACCGTGATTTTTGCTGCAAAACGTGACACGGCAGAACACGCGTCGACAGAGCCTCGAGCGGCAGACAGCCCTGAACTTGTCGGCATTTTCGCCATTGCAGACACCATAAGCGAAGGCTCCTCAGAGGCTGTCCGCCGACTGCATCAGATGGGCATAGACGTTGCCATGATTACCGGCGACAATCGCCGTACAGCCCAGCACATCGCACAACAGGTCGGCATTGATAGCGTCTTGGCCGAAGTCCTGCCCGGCGGCAAGGCCGACGAGATCAAGCGCCTCCAGTCAGGTGGGCGCAAGATTGCCATGGTTGGCGACGGCATCAACGACGCGCCAGCCCTTGCGCAGGCCGATGTTGGCATCGCAGTCGGCTCAGGCACCGATATCGCCATGGACAGCGCCGACATCGTCTTGATGAAGAACGACCTTCGCGATGTGCCAACCGCTATCATGTTGTCGCGGCAAGTGATTCGCAACATTCATCAGAATCTTTTCTGGGCTTTCGGCTATAATGTCTTGGGTATTCCGATAGCGGCAGGCTTGCTGTACGCTTTTGGTGGACCACTGCTCTCGCCCATGATTGCGGCAGCGGCTATGTCCTTTAGCTCGGTATCTGTGGTATCCAATGCGCTGCGGTTGCGGCGTTTTAAATCGTCGCGCTATTTTGCGGACGTTAACAGGTAGAACGTAGAAAACGTAGAAAACGTAAAAAACGTGGAATAAGTAGAATTATGAATTATGAGGAGAGAATTGTATGACAAAGTTGATGAAAATTGAGGGTATGTCCTGCAATCATTGTGTTATGCACGTCAAATCTGCACTTGAGGGAGTCCCCGGCGTCAAATCCGCGCAGGTTGATTTGGCCAGCAAATCAGCAGTGGTCGAAGGCGAAAATCTGGACGACGAGGCCTTGCGCGCTGCAGTTTCAGACGCCGGTTACGAAGTCGCTTCTATCTCGCAGTAAACTCCTGGCAAAGCACCTAGCAAGACACAAAAAAGCGCTGCCGTTTTAAGGCAGCGTTTTTAATATATATCGATATTCTAAATATTTGTTAACTATTTACCTCAGAAAGTTTTACTGCAGGCGGCTCCAAGTTCTCAGATTCCACCGATCTGAATTGCTCCAACAGTTCCCGGCCACGCCGTGAAAGCCTCGTAGGCATCTGGATGAGCACCTTTACATAAAGATCACCCTTGTAGCCATTCGGACTGGGCACGCCCTCGCCGCGAATGCGCAAGAGTTTGCCGTGCTGAGTTCCCGCAGGCACTTCGAGTCTGACCTTCTTGCCATCCAAGGTGGTTACCATAACCTCGCCACCAAGCACTGCGGTAATCATATCGATCTTGACCGCACAGTACAGATCCTGGTCATGACGTTCGAAGTAGTCGTTGGGCCTTACACGAATAAAGACATAAAGATCCCCAACGCCACCGCCGTTCATGCCTGCGTCGCCTTGGCCAGGGATGGTGACACGCTTGCCATCTTCAACCCCTGGGGGAATCGTCACCTTGATCTTCTGACGCTTCTTCACAGTGCCCGTGCCATTGCAGTCTCTACAAGGCTTCTCGATTACCGAACCCTCACCATGACAGGCAGGACAGGGCTGAGAAATTGAAAAGAAGCCCGAACTGCGCCGCACTTGGCCTGAACCTTTGCACATCGAACAGGTTACTCTACCCGCCCCATCCTGGGAGCCAGTGCCGCCGCAGGTTTTGCAAACGTCTTCTCTATTATAACTTATCTCTATCGTCGTGCCATAAACGGCCTTTTCAAAAGGCAACTCGACATCGTAGCGCAGGTCTGACCCTCGGTGAGCCCTTGTACCACCATGCCGTTCTCCACCGTTAAAGCCATTTTGGCCGCCACCGAACATCGAACTGAATATTGAAGAAAAATCGCCAAACCCGCCAAATATATCTTCAAAGCCGCGGAACAAGTCGGAGTAGTTCTGTTGATTCCCTGCGCCCATGCCCTCCACTCCGGCAAAACCAAACTGATCATAGGCCTGGCGCTTTTGGTCGTCACCGAGTACTTCGTAGGCTTCGGTGGCTTCCTTAAACTTCTCCTCAGCTTCTTTGTTCCCAGGATTCTTGTCAGGATGATATTGAATGGCGAGCTTTCTATACGCACGCTTTATGTCTTCCTTGGTTGCATCCTTGGGTACCCCGAGGACTTCGTAATAATCTCGTTTAGCCACTTTGGCATCCTTAATCTGTCCTATACCAAGCAAGCGCTGACACCCAACAACAAGGGAAACAGCGCTTGCTGATTTAGAACGTAGATTTCATTTCGAACGCTTGAACTTCCGCCCGTCCTGCGCTGTCAATATCGACAAAGCAGGAACGCAAGGCATCAAGGTTATTTCTTATCGTCATCATCCACGACTTTATAGTCAAAGTCGTCACCACCAGAAGAACCGCTCGAAGGCCCTTCAGAGGAACTAGGGCCACTCGATTCGCTAGTCCCGCCCGCCCCGTAAGCATTCTGTCCGGAAGCAGCCTGCTGTGCCGATGCGTTCTTGTAAATCTCCTCGGACAGTTTGTAGGAGGCCTGCTTCAAAGCTTCGGTCTTCTGTTTGATAAGCTCAGTGTCGTTGCCTTCCATGGCCTTCTTGAGGTCTTGCATCGCGTTCTGGATATTCTGCTTGTCAGAAGCGCTCACCTTGTCGCCGAATTCGCCTACCGATTTTTCAGTGGCATACAACAGCGAGTCCGCCTCGTTGCGCGCCTCGACGCGTTCCCTTTCACGCCTGTCTTCCTCCGCATGCGCCTCGGCCTCGCGCACCATCTTCTCAATGTCGCTCTCGCTCAGCCCGCTCGACGACTCAATCCTTATCTTCTGCTCCTTGCCCGTCCCCAGATCTTTGGCCGAGACGTGCACGATGCCATTGGCATCAATATCGAACGTCACCTCAATCTGTGGAACGCCTCTCGGCGCAGCTGGAATCCCTACCAGGTCAAATCTACCCAGCGTTCTGTTCTGGCTTGCCATCTCGCGTTCGCCCTGGAGCACATTGATCGATACCGCGGTCTGCCCATCGGCTGCAGTGGAGAAAATCTGGCTCTTGCGGCATGGGATGGTAGTGTTGCGCGGAATCAACCGTGTAAACACACCGCCCAGTGTTTCGATCCCCAAAGAAAGCGGCGTAACATCCAGTAAAAGGACATCCTTAACGTCTCCGCCAAGAATTCCGCCCTGAATTGCGGCGCCGACGGCAACGGCCTCGTCCGGGTTGACACCCTTCGAACCATCTTTGCCAAAGATCTCTTTGACAATCTGCTGCACACGCGGAATTCGGGTAGAGCCACCAACCAAAATGACCTCATCGATCTTGTCAGCGGTAAGTCCTGCGTCGGCAAGCGCCTTAAGGCAGGGCTCGCGTGTCCGCTGGAACAGGTCCTCCATCATTTGCTCAAACCGCGCCCGGGTAAGCGTTTTCTGCAAGTGCTTAGGTCCCGATGCGTCCGCCGTAATGAACGGCAGATTTATCTCGGTCTGCTGCATGTTGGAAAGCTCGATCTTGGCCTTTTCCGAAGCCTCACGCAAACGCTGCAAGGCCATGCGGTCTTGCGACAAATCTATTCCTGTATCGTTCTTGAACTCATCCACGAGCCACTGCACCAATCTGCGGTCGAAATCGTCACCGCCCAAGTGCGTATCGCCGTTCGTAGACTTTACTTCAAAGACTCCCTCGCCCAACTCAAGAATTGAGATATCGAAGGTTCCACCGCCCAAATCGTACACCGCGATGGTTTTCTCCTTCTTGGAGTCCTTGTTGAAACCAAAGGCAAGGCTGGCTGCCGTTGGCTCGTTGATAATTCGTTTTACCTCGAGGCCGGCAATCTTTCCCGCATCCTTCGTGGCCTGGCGCTGCGCATCATTGAAGTATGCAGGCACCGTAATCACGGCTTCGGTAACGGGCTCACCAAGATAATCCTCAGCAGTCTTCTTCATCTTCTGAAGAATGAATGCGCTAATCTCCTGTGGACTGTAAAGCTTGCCCTGAATATCCACACGAACGTCGTTTCCGTTGTCCACTACTTTATAGGGAACGAGCTTGATCTCGTTCTGAACTTCGGAGTAGCGACGCCCCATGAATCGCTTTATAGAATAAACAGTGTTTTCTGCATTGGTGATCATTTGGTTTTTGGCAGGTTGGCCAACAAGTCGCTCGCCCTTCGCCGTAAAAGCGACGATCGAGGGGGTCGTCCTTT
>JBDKTP010000089.1:0-7100 GCA_039680115.1 Rectinema sp. | reverse complement strand
CATAATGATCGATTTGGATAATTTTAAGCGCATCAACGATCAGCACGGGCATCAGGCAGGGGACAAAGTCCTGCACGCAGTTGCGCACGTCATGAGTTCGAGGCTCCGAAAGTCCGATATTCTCGGCAGATACGGCGGCGAGGAATTTGGAATCTTCCTGGTCGAAATTGCACCGGAGAATGCGCTGGTCGTCGCAGAGGATGTACGTCAGAGTATCGAGGGGTTAACGATTGAGTATCGTAACGCGACGCTTAAGGTTACGGCGAGCATCGGTGTTGCAACGGCGGATGGAGATACGCCGGATTTGTCCCTTGAGTATTTGCTGAACAAGGCAGACTTTGCCATGTACAAGGCCAAACAGCAGGGTGGTAACCAGGTAAGCGTCGCGCATTGATTTGGGAGACAGGAAATAGTGGACGACTGTTTAGTAATTTCGGGCAAAGATAGCGCGGTACTTGGCCGGCGCGCCGCAAAGTGCGCAGTGCCCGGAGATGTTCTCCTGGTCGTTTAGAGGCATGCAGCGCAGCGTGGCCTTGGTCTTTGCTTTGAGGTCGGCCTCGCAGGCAGCTGAGCCGCACCAAAGGGCAGATGCAAAACCGCCGTGTGCGTCCTCGGTGCCCGTGCCTTCGGCGCCGTAAAATTCCAGCATCTCCGGCAGCGTGTCGATGTGCACCGTGTGCTCGTCCCGGAACTTCTTTGCTCTATCAAAAAGGGCGCTTTGAATCGTCGTCAGAAGTTCTTTGACTTTTGGGACGATTGCATCAAACGCGACAGGTGCTTTCTCGCCCGTGTCGCGCCGCACGGTCATGACCGTGCCCGCCGCCATATCGCGTGGACCAAGCTCGATCCGCAAAGGTGTACCCTTGAGTTCCCATTCCGCAAACTTCCAGCCTGGGCTGGACGAGTCGTCGCTGTCCAGTACCGCGCGGATACCGGCGTCTTTGAGCGCAGCGAGCACTTTGTCGGCATAGCCAAGAACAGCTGTTTTTGTGTCGTTTTTGTAGATTGGCACGATGACGACTTCTTCGGGCGAAAGCGTCGGCGGCAACACGAGGCCTTTGTCGTCGGAATGTGTCATGATCACCGCTCCCACAAGGCGCGTCGAGACGCCCCAGCTTGTGGCCCAAACATAGTCCAGCGCACCGTCGCGTGTCTGATATTTTACATCGAAGGCTTTGGCAAAGTTTTGCCCAAGGAAGTGACTCGTACCGGCTTGCAGGGCTTTGCGGTCTTGCATCATGGCTTCGATGGTGTAGGTACGGACTGCTCCTGCGAATTTTTCGGTCTCGCTCTTGATACCTGGAATGACAGGCACACAGAGGTAGCGCTCGACGACATCGCGGTAGACTTCCAGCATGCGGCGCGCTTCTTCCACGGCTTCGGCTTCGGTCTCATGCGCCGTGTGGCCTTCCTGCCAGAGGAATTCTGAGGTGCGCAAGAAAAGGCGCGTCCGCTTTTCCCAGCGGACAACGTTCGCCCACTGGTTAATAAGAAGCGGCAAGTCCCGCCACGACTGAATCCACTGCTTGTACATCGACCAGATGATGGTCTCGCTTGTTGGGCGAATGCACAAGGGCTCTTCCAGTTTTTCGCCACCGCCGTAGGTTACGACGGCGAGCTCAGGCGCAAAGCCTTCCACGTGCTCGGCTTCTTTTTGGAGGAAGCTCATTGGGATGAGCATGGGGAAGTAGGCGTTCGAATGCCCGGTTTCTTTGAATCGGCGGTCGAACTCTGCCTGGATACGTTCCCAGACGGCATAACCCCGTGGCCGTATGACCATGCACCCCTTGACCGGCGAATAATCCGCAAGTTGAGCGTTGAGCACAATGTCGATATACCACTGCGAATAATCGGTTTCGCGGGGAGTAATCTTTTCGGCCATAAAAACCTCCCAAAAATCCCAGGAAATGCGGGCAACGAGATAGGACACTATAGTAAAAATCCGCATGACAATCAACACGGCCTGCAAACATGGTGTGCCGACTGACTTTTTTTGAAGCACAATTGAGGATATGCTAAATGCGTGACTTTGAAAGCAAGACGTCGGACCTATTGGTTTGCCTTTTTTTGCAGCCTTGCAATGCTCATTGTGGCTGCAATTCTTTCATTTGTGCTTCTTGGGCGGCAGGATGTCCCGATTTTCCTGGCCGAGCACGGTATTTATAGGACGTATATATTCTTTGGCATTCGAATCTCTTCGCTCGTGCTCTCAATAGGCAATGTGCTCATCAGCTGTCTGCTTTCAGTCGTATTGAGTGCGACAGTGCTCCGCATTTTTCAAAAAACAGTCTCGCCAGAAGTCTATTTTTTTGTGTTTTGGTTGGCTTCTTGTGCCTTCGAGGCTATAAGGCTTCTGAGTCTTGTAGCAGGAATAACGGGGGCGAGTGATGTTATAATTTCTTTTTACGCAAAAGTTTACGTGGCGGCAAAAGTGTTTGGCCTGCTTGCCCTCTTTATTTCAGGCCTCCATGCGGCGGGCTTGAGAAACGAAAAGCACTTTTCCATGATTCTGACAGCGCTGGGGGTAAGCGGCGCGCTGGCTGCCATAATGCCCGTCAATACCGGCATTTGGGAAGCAACGCTGATGTACAGGATCGGCTACGAAAGACTCTTTGTCGAAGTTGTCGGCTTTGTATTCCTTGTCACGGTGCTGTGCTATTTGGGTGCAGTGTCCGTTCGCGGAGATAAGGCATATTACTTTGCGACGGGCGGCATTTTGAGCGTAATGGTGGGGACGAGTCTCTTGTCCATGGATGTTTCACCGCTGGCTACACTTTTTGCAGTGGTGCTGACAATGGTCGGGGGAATTCTCTACATTACCAAACTTCACGCCTACTACCTCTGGCAGTGAATTCGAGGTTTCAAAGCCAAAGAGGCTTCAAATTCCAAATAATGAAGCAACAAATCCAGCGGAAAGCGGCAATATAATATTGTCCCAGTCCTTGGTGGGGAGCGCTTCGATCACCGTCGAGAAAATGGCAATCACCAAGGATGGTGCCGGCAGCCAGGAAACGAGATAGCTCGACAGGAAACTTGCAACAAAGCACGTGATGCTTCCTTCCAGGGATTTGCCTTTGGTAAAGGGCAGCTTGATGTGGCCGATAGTCTTGCCCACCAGGCTGGAGAACCCGTCGCCGAAGGCAAGAATGTAAATGGCAACAGAAGCGGCTTCCGGTGAGAAAAGCAGAATGGAGAGAATGGCGCCGAACCCGAGCGTGACGGGACCCTTTACAAAGTGGCCGTCGTCACGTTTTCGCGCTGCCTTTTCTGTAATAAGGGAAATAAGGGGTGTTCGTACGCCGCGCAGCCGCAAAGACTCGACAAGGGCGTAGAATCCCGTCCCTGCGATAAGCAGAGCGAGTGTCCATGGTCTAGAAAAGAAAAGCAGGGTGGGCGTCAGCGCTATAAGAAGATGAAAAGCCTTTCTTGTAAATTCGATCCGAATCTCTTCCGGACTTGCCTGCAGCGTAAAATAGGAACGCTCGGACTTATTCATTTGTATTAAACCTCGAATCTGGCATCAAAGTGCGCTTCACTTGACAGCCCGTAAACACCTTTGATAGGATGGGCTTCCGTAAAGAGCGCCGCGTGGGCGATTAACTCAGAGGGAGAGTGCTACCTTCACACGGTAGAAGTCATTGGTTCAATCCCAATATCGCCCACGCAGCGCTCTTCTTTTTTCAGCCCTATCCTCCGCCTGGCCCAAAGCCCAGAACGCCGCTGCGGCCACTGCTGCTATAGCGCCAGACAAAGGCCACACTGCCGCCAGCGACTTCCTGTCAATCAGACTTCCCATGACTGCTGGTCCAATCGCTCCACCTGTACCACTCACAATCGGCAGAATGGCATGGAACCTGCCCCGATGCGAAATCGGCGTGTGATTTGCCACGTAAGCGCCGTCGTTTGTAGCGTTGATTATCTCTCCCAAACTCCACAGAATTGTAGAAAGATACGCCACCCACACGTTTGTCGCTAATCCTATCATACCAAAACCCACGGCATAAAAGATACCCGCCAGCGCCACCGCGTTGATGGGTTTCCATTTCTTGGTCAGGCTCATGACAGGCGTCGAGAAGATAATAACGAGCACCGCGTTTACCGTCATGAGGGAGCCATAGAGCGCCGCTCCTGACGTGCCAAAGGTCGCCTTCATCTGCAACGGCAGGGCAAACCGGTTTTGAACATACACAAAGCCGTAGAAGGTGGCGATGACCGTATACACAATGAGGAAGGGTCTGGATTTGAGCGCCTGTAACAGGTTTCCCTGGTGCGCTTCTTCGGTGGAGCCGCTGCCGATGGTTGCATCGATCTGCTTTTGGGTGGGTTTGGTCTCTGGGACTTTGAGCCCCGCAATGAGCGTGGCAAGAAGCGCAGCCGCGGCGTTTCCCCAAAAAAGCCAGGAGAGCGCGTTCTCAAAGAGGAAGCCTGCAATGAGCATGCCTACGGCAAAGCCCAGGTTGTGGCCCAAATAGGTGAGCGAGAATGCGGCGCGGCGGTTTTCTGTGGTGGTGAGGTCGGTCATCATGGCGGAGCGGGCGGGGTCTGTTATGCCGTCAAAGAAGACGCTTGCCAGGATCAACCAGGGGACATAGGGCGCAAAGGTGGCAAATCCACAGGGGATGTAGAGCACAGCGGAGAGCACCTGCGCAATGATCATGACGTGCTTGCGGCCAAAGCGGTCGGACAATTTGCCGCCTATGAAATTGCCAGGGATATAGATTATGGACACAAGGAGCATGAATTTTCCTGTGTCGCTCTGAGACATACCGAGTTTGCCTGTCAGGTACAGGGTCAGGAACGGAAAGACAAACATTCCGACCGAGTTGACGACGGAGGTGACGAAAAGTGTGTAGAGGGGTTTTGGAAGGCCGCGGTACACGCCAAAAAGGCCAACAAGTCGCCTTCCAACGGCATTTGTGGGAGTATTGTGTTTGGTGGCGGCGATCTCTGCGTGTTTTGTCTTCATGATTTTTTGTCTAGAGGTTCATCCTCGCAGAATGGACTGATCGAGTCAAGCCAATCGGTCTAAATTGGTCGAATTGCCACCAGTGCTGCGCCCGCTCATGCTCCGCGCCCGCCCGCTCATGCTCCGCGTCCGCTCGTGCTCCGCGTCCGCTCGTGCTCCGCGTCCGCTCATGTGCGCCAGCGCCGCGCATCTTGGCGTAGAGAGGTTTTTGCCTTGCCTAAGCCGACTTTGCGGGGTTATGATTTGCCGCATGAAAGGAATTATTGTTGCAGCCGGCTATGGCACCAGGTTTTTGCCTATCACCAAAACGATTCCAAAAGAAATGTTGCCGGTCGGACTCAAACCAAGTATCGCGTATATCGTTGACGAGTTTGTGGCCTCGGGGATTTCCGAGATTATTATAATTTCGTCGCGCCGCAAAAAGGCAATGGAAGATTACTTCGACCATGAAATCGAGCTAGAGGAGCTTTTTCGCAAGGAAGGCAAGGCGGACAAACTGGGGAAGATCGAGCCTCCAGAAGCTCACTTTGTGTTTGTGCGGCAGACCGAAATGCGGGGCACAGGTCACGCGCTCCTCCAGGTGAAGGATCTGGTCGCCAATGAGCCTTGCGTGGTGGCGTATCCTGATGACTTGCACTTCGGCGAGGTTCCGCTTGCGAGGCAACTCATTGAGGTGTACCAAAAGACAGGAAAGTGTGTCCTTGCAACGATTTACGAACATGGCGATGTGTCTCGCTATGGCGTCGTGGACCCTTGCGACGATGGGCTTGGCGTAAAGGGATTTGTGGAAAAGCCGCGCGCAGGAGCGGAACCGAGCCATGAGGTGTCGATTGGGCGTTATCTTTATACCCCAGAATTCTTTACGTGGATCGAAGAGGGCTGGAAGCATCATACAGGTGGCGAGTATTATCATACGTACGCGCTCAACAAAATGATCGAGCTTGGAAAGTTTGCCTACCATCGGGTTGAGGGCTTGCGGCTCGATACTGGCGAGCCGGCAGGCTATTTTGAGGCGATTCTGGAAAATGCGAGGCGTGACCCCGAACTGCGGCCGGTCTTGCATCGGTTTATCGCGTCGCATCTCAACGGCTGCCAGGAGGTGCCCGGGCACACTACAGACGGGGCGGCGCACGCAAAAGGTGGGGTGGCGCACGCAACAGGCGGGGCCGGGCCATCGGCTTGCTGAACTGTTAAGGAGAAAAGCATGATTGTCGGTATCGATATTGGCGGAACCACGACGAAAATTGTCAGCACCGATGAAGATGAGGAGATTTTCTACACGATGGTCAAGGCGAGCGATCCAGTCGCCTCCGCAGCGGGCGCGATCGGCAAGTACTTGACGGTTGCCGGCAAGAAGATGAGCGACATAACGCGGCTTGCAGTAACTGGTGTTGGCTCGACGTTTATCAAGGATGAGGTGCTTGGCATCAAGGCAGAGCACGTGGAGGAGTTTCAGGCCATCGGGCTTGGGGGCTTGCATTTGGCTAAGACCACGCGTGCCCTCGTGGTGTCAGTTGGCACTGGCACGGCCATTGTGCACGCCGAAGGTCGCGAGGCAAGGCATTTGGGTGGTTCTGGGGTCGGTGGTGGAACGATTCTAGGTTTGGGCAAAGCGCTTGCCGGTATCACCGATTTCGATTCGCTTTCCCGGGCCGCTTCGCAGGGCAAAGTAGAGAATGTAGACCTTATGGTGCAGGATATTTCGTCGCGCGCGGTGGGGACTTTGCCACAAAACGCCACTGCCTCGAATTTTGGTAAGATGAGCGACCGGCCTTCGGTTGAGGATTTTGCAGCGGGCATTGTGAATATGGTGTTCCAGACGGTGGGCATGCTCGCGATATTCGCTGCCCGTGCCGAGAACGATTCCACGATTGTGGTTGTGGGAAACACGATGCAGATTCCGATGGCGCGCGAAGTCCTGGATGCACTTTATCCCATTTACGGCGTGCATTTTATAGTGCCAGAGCTTGCACAGTATGCCACAGCCCTTGGCGCCGCGCTCTATTTGGGCGTCTAAATTCATGAATAGTTATTGCATTTTTATTCATGTATGCTATGGTAGGGGAATCTAACCTGATCTTGATCGAAACATGGAAGGAGGACCCATGAAAAAACTTATCGCAGGTATGCTCGT
>JBDKTP010000088.1:0-5111 GCA_039680115.1 Rectinema sp. | reverse complement strand
GGGTCGCAGAAGTTGCAGTTAATTTCGCTTCGGAAACCCTCAATGTGGCGTACGACGATGCAGTTACGTCGGTCGACGCAATCAAAGAGGCAGTCAGGAAGGCTGGCTATGCGGCCGTCGAACTCGATACCGAAGAAGAACGCGATGAGGCCTCCGTACGCAAAGAAAAAGAAATACGAACGCAATGGACAAAATTTGGCGTTGCAGCGGCTTTTTCCGTCTTATTGCTGTATGTCTCGATGGGCCACATGCTCGGGCTGCCTTTGCCAGAGTTTTTGCATCCCGACATGCATCCACTCACCTTTGCACTTGTGCAGCTTCTCCTGGTCGCGCCGGTGGTAGCGTCTGGCTGGCACTTCTATACGGTAGGGACCAGGACCCTTTTGCATGGCGCTCCTAACATGGACAGCCTCATTGCGATGGGAACCTCGGCGTCTCTGCTCTACAGCATTTACTCCACCATACGGATTCTGCAGGGTGACGCCTCGGCGGCAAATGGGCTTTATTTTGAAACTGCCGGGATGATCATCACCCTCATTATGCTTGGGAAAACCCTCGAAGCCGTGAGCAAGGGTAAGACGAGCGATGCCATAAAGAAACTTATGCGCTTAAGGCCTGCTACCGCTACAGTCATTCGCGGTGGCACCGAAATCGAAATCCCCGTCAAGGATGTCGCCGTGGGCGATGTCGTTTTGGTCCGCCCAGGCGAACCAATACCTGTCGATGGCACGATAACGCAGGGTGAAAGCGCCGTAGACGAATCGATGCTGACAGGCGAAAGTCTTCCTGTGGACAAAGGGCCAGGTTCCACGGTCATCGGCGGAACGATAAATCGAAACGGCGCGTTCCAGTTCAAGGCCGAACACGTTGGAAACGATACCATGCTTGCCAAAATCATCAAACTCGTGGAGGACGCGCAAGGGTCCAAGGCGCCCATAGCGAGGACCGCGGACAAGATAAGCGGGATCTTCGTACCGGTTGTCTTCGGCATTGCGCTCCTCTCAGCAGGGATTTGGCTTATTGCCGGGCAAAGCATAACGTTTGCACTCACCATATTCGTTTCCGTGCTCACCATAGCGTGCCCGTGTGCGCTCGGGCTCGCACCGCCCACCGCCATTATGGTCGGCACCGGCGTCGGCGCCGAACACGGCATCCTCATCAAATCCGGCGAAGCCCTCGAGACCGCCCAGGCAATCGACACCGTCGTATTTGACAAAACAGGCACCATCACGACAGGGAAAATGCAGCTCACCGACACCATCGCCGTCGCCGCCCCTGGCCGCCCCGCCCTTTCGGAGTCGGCGTTGCTCGCCCTCGCTGCTTCAACCGAAAAAGCAAGCGAGCATCCCCTGGGCGAAGCCATCGTAGCCAAGGCAGAAAGCCTCAAACTCGAGCTCAAAAACCCTGAACAATTCCTTGCCCTGCCAGGGAAAGGAATCCGTGCCAAATTTGCTGATTCCGAATTCTGCATTGGCAACTCAGCCTTTATGACGGAACTGGGCATCAATGTAAGCACAGGACAGATTAGAGACACCGTTGACGGACTTTCGTCTGAAGGCAAGACGGTGATTTTTGCTGCAAAACGTGAGACGGCAGAACATACGACAGAGGCAGGTGCCGCACTCGTCGGAATCTTCGCCGTTGCAGATACCATCAGCGAAGGCTCTGCCGAAGCGGTCCGCCGACTGCATCAGATGGGCATAGACGTTGCCATGATTACCGGTGACAATCGCCGCACAGCCCAGCACATCGCACAACAGGTCGGCATTGATAGCGTATTGGCCGAGGTACTGCCAGGCGGTAAGGCCGACGAGATCAAACGCCTCCAAGCAGATGGCCGCAAGATTGCCATGGTTGGCGATGGCATCAACGACGCGCCCGCCCTTGCGCAGGCCGATGTGGGCATCGCAGTTGGCTCAGGTACCGATATCGCCATGGACAGCGCCGACATTGTCTTGATGAAGAACGACCTTCGCGATGTGCCAACCGCTATCATGTTGTCGCGGCAAGTAATTCGCAACATTCACCAGAATCTTTTCTGGGCTTTTGGCTATAATGTCTTGGGTATTCCGATAGCGGCAGGTCTGTTGTACGCTTTTGGTGGGCCACTACTCTCGCCCATGATTGCGGCAGCGGCTATGTCCTTTAGCTCCGTCTCTGTGGTATCCAATGCGCTGCGGTTGCGGCGTTTTAAATCGTCACGCTATTTTGCGGACGTAAATAAGCAAAGCGTAGAAGTAGAACAAGTAGAATTATGAGGAGAGAATGTATGACAAAGTTGATGAAAATTGAGGGTATGTCCTGCAATCATTGTGTGATGCACGTCAAATCGGCACTTGAGGGAGTCCCCGGCGTCAAATCGGCGCAGGTGGATTTGGCCAACAAATCGGCAGTGGTCGAAGGCGAAAATCTGGACGACGAGGCCTTGCGCGCTGCAGTTTCAGACGCCGGTTACGAAGTCGCTTCTATCTCGCAGTAAACTCCTGAAAAGACACAAAAAAAGCGCTGCGGTCTTAAGGCAGCGCTTTTTAGTACATATCGAGCTTTTCAATTTTCAATATAAATATAAATAAATATATATCTATGTTCTAAATATTCGTTAATTATTTACCTCGGAAAGTTTTACTGCTGAAGGCTCCAAGTTTTCAGGTTCCACCGATCTGAATTGCTCCAACAGTTCCCGGCCACGCCGTGAAAGCCTCGTAGGCATCTGGATGAGCACCTTTACATAGAGGTCACCCTTATAGCCGTTCGGACTGGGCACACCCTCGCCACGAATGCGCAAAAGTTTGCCGTGCTGAGTTCCCGCAGGCACTTCAAGTCTGACCTTCTTGCCATCCAAAGTGGTCACCATAACCTCGCCACCAAGTACTGCGGTGATCATATCAATCTTAACCGCACAGTACAGATCCTGGTCATGACGTTCGAAGTAGTCGTTAGGTCTTACACGAATAAAGACATACAGATCCCCAACACCGCCGCCGTTCATGCCTGCATCGCCTTGGCCAGGTATGGTGACACGCTTGCCATCCTCAACCCCTGGGGGAATCGTCACCTTGATCTTCTGACGCTTCTTAACGGTGCCCGTACCATTGCAGTCCCTGCAAGGCTTCTCGATTACCGAACCCTCGCCATGACAGGCAGGGCAGGGCTGGGAAATCGAAAAGAAGCCCGAACTGCGCCGCACTTGGCCTGAACCTTTGCACATCGAACAGGTTACTCTACCCGCCCCATCCTGGGAGCCAGTGCCGCCGCAGGTTTTGCAAACGTCTTCTCTATTGTAACTTATCTCTATCGTCGTGCCATAAACAGCCTTCTCGAAAGGCAACTCGACATCGTAGCGCAGGTCTGACCCACGGTGAGCCCTTGTACCACCATGCCGTTCGCCGCCTGCAAAGCCATTTTGGCCGCCGCCAAACATCGAACTGAATATTGAGGAAAAATCCCCAAACCCGCCGAATATATCCTCAAAGCCGCGGAACAAGTCGGAGTAGTTCTGCTGATTCCCTGCGCCCATGCCCTCCACTCCGGCAAAGCCAAACTGATCATAGGCCTGGCGCTTTTGGTCGTCACCGAGCACTTCGTAAGCTTCGGTGGCTTCCTTAAACTTCTCCTCAGCTTCCTTGTTCCCAGGGTTCTTGTCAGGATGATATTGAATGGCGAGCTTTCTATAGGCACGCTTTATGTCTTCCTTTGTTGCATCCTTGGGTACCCCGAGGACCTCGTAATAATCTCGTTTAGCCACTTTGGCATCCTTAATCTGTCCTATACCAAGCAAGCGCTGGCACCCAACAACAAGGGAAACAGCGCTTGCCGATTTAGAACGTAGATTTCATTTCGAACGCTCGAACTTCCGCCGGTCCTGCGCTGTCAATATCGACAAAGCAGGAACATAGGCGACGTCAAGTTTATTTCTTATCCTCATCATCCACGACTTTATAGTCAAAGTCGTCACCGCCAGAAGTACCGCTCGAAGGCCCTTCAGAGGAACCAGGGCCACTCGATTCGCTTGTTCCACCCTCGCCGTAAGGATTCTGTCCAGAAGCAGCCTGCTGAGCTGACGCGTTCTTGTAAATTTCCTCGGAGAGCTTGTAGGAGGCCTGCTTCAAAGCTTCGGTCTTCTGCTTGATAAGCTCGGTATCGTTGCCTTCCATGGCCTTCTTGAGGTCTTGCATCGCGTTCTGGATATTCTGTTTGTCGGAAGCGCTCACCTTGTCGCCAAATTCGCTTACTGATTTTTCAGTGGCATACAACAGCGAATCCGCCTCGTTGCGCGCCTCGACGCGTTCCCTTTCGCGCCTGTCTTCCTCCGCATGCGCCTCGGCCTCGCGCACCATCTTCTCTATGTCGCTCTCGCTTAAGCCGCTCGACGACTCAATCCTGATCTTCTGCTCCTTGCCGGTCCCCAGATCCTTGGCCGAGACGTGCACGATGCCGTTAGCATCGATGTCGAACGTCACCTCAATCTGCGGAACGCCTCTCGGCGCAGCTGGAATCCCTACAAGGTCGAACCTACCCAGCGTTCTGTTCTGACTCGCCATCTCGCGTTCGCCCTGGAGCACATTGATCGATACTGCGGTCTGCCCATCGGCTGCCGTGGAGAAAATCTGGCTCTTGCGGCACGGAATGGTAGTGTTGCGCGGAATCAAACGTGTAAACACACCGCCCAGTGTCTCGATGCCCAAAGAAAGCGGCGTAACATCCAGTAAAAGGACATCCTTGACGTCTCCACCAAGAATTCCACCCTGAATCGCGGCACCGACTGCAACGGCCTCGTCCGGGTTGACGCCCTTCGAACCATCTTTGCCAAAGATCTCTTTGACAATCTGCTGTACGCGCGGAATTCGCGTTGACCCACCAACCAGAATGACCTCATCGATCTTGTCGGCGGTAAGTCCCGCGTCGGCAAGCGCCTTGATACAGGGGTCGCGTGTCCGCTGGAACAGATCCTCCATCATTTTCTCAAAGCGCGCCCGGGTGAGCGTCTTCTGCAAGTGCTTAGGCCCTGACGCGTCCGCCGTAATGAACGGCAGATTTATCTCGGTCTGCTGCATGTTGGAAAGCTCAATCTTGGCCTTTTCCGAAGCCTCGCGCAAACGCTGCAAAGCCAT
>JBDKTP010000087.1:0-12387 GCA_039680115.1 Rectinema sp. | reverse complement strand
CCCACTTCGCGCACACTTTCCACGCTGCGGGCCCAGTCGCCCTTTTTGTCGATCGGTTTGGTGTAATCGACAGGCCAATAGGAATAGAGCGCGCCGCCTATCGTGTGTATATCCATTTTTTCCAGCCTCTTGAGCAGGTCGATAAAGAAGGCCTTGGCGTGAGCGCGCACTGCAGGGTCAGCCGAAGCCAGGTTCTGCGAAGCGTTGGGCCCGTGCCCCGCCGTCAACATAACCCCATTTGCCGCCGCGCAGGCTTTGAGCTCGGCCATGTCCTTCTCCGAGTAGCCAGGGATTGGGGTGGCAGCAATTTCGAGTATATCAAAGCCCAGTTTTGCCACTTTTTCGATGTAGCGCCTGTAGTCCGCCGACCATTCCTGTTCCCAATAAGCGTAATAAATTCCGTACTTCATGAGTCCAACGATACGGTAGGTTCACTAAACGGTCAAGAAGCAACTCGCAACACCGGCAAACTTCTAGTCTTCAGCGATTTCGATGCCATTCCACTGTGAGGGCACTACGCCAGTCTTCTTTTTAAAAAGCCTGGAAAAATAGTAAGGGCTCTGAAAAGCCAACTTATACGACACTTCTTTTACAGAAAGGACTCCGTCCGAGAGCATTTCCTTTGCCTTATTGATCTTCATCTCCAGGAAATACTGATAGGGTGAAAGACCAGTGTAACCCTTGAAATCTTCACGGAACGTGGCATAGTTCAAATTGAGATCCTTCGCAAGAGATTCCATATCGAGACTACTGTAAATGTGCGCCTGGAAAATTGATAGCACCTTTTCAAAGAGTTCTTTTTTGGAAGGCTCGAGTTCCTGCTGTTGTGAATAGGCGAGCGCCTCGGCATAAATCTGAGGAATGATCGAAGACGCAACCTGCTGATAGCCGGGCGTCTCGCTGGAGACTGCATCCAGAATACGGTTGTAGAGTGCTATGATACTCTCGTGCACCCCGACCTCTATAACGTGGGCTTCATCACCAAAAAAGCCATGTGCACGTAAGAATTGCGGATAATCGCCGTCAAAGCCTACCCAGTATTCCACCCAGCCTGTTTCAATCTTTGGTCTGTACCAGTGCCAGCGTCCAGGCAGCAGTACCATGAGGCTCCCTGCTTGAAGCCCAACCTCCCCCTGCTGATTCCTAAAGTTACCTTCTCCCTTTGCTATATAGACAAGCTGGAATTCGCTCAAAGTCCTGCCCTTCTCCCAGAGTCTGGAATACTGGGGAGGATGGAAATTTGCCTGATATGGATAAGGTTCACCCGGTTTTATCTCCACACCACCGGCATCGATACAGTAGATGCCCCACGCCAAGTCCCTGGAGCTGGACGTGACGTACTTAAAAAACGAGTTAAACCCCATAACGCAGATTGTATATCAAATCGCCTCATTTTGTGCATTTACGGTTTGAGAAAACCGGTTGATAATTTTTCAGAAAAACTGATTATATTCTCACTTTTGGCAGGAGCGATATACATGAATCCAAACGCGTTCTTGCAGATTCATCATGTCAGCAAGACATTCCCGGGTGTTAAAGCTCTACAAGACATTAACTTAGAGGTTCAACGCGGGGAGATACATGCCCTTATTGGCGAAAACGGTGCGGGTAAGTCCACACTCATAAAGATACTCTCGGGCGTGTATCAACCCGACCCCGGAGCAGAAATTGTCATTGAAGGCAAGAAATGTAGCCAGCTAACCCCGCTTGTCGCCCTCAAGAAGGGTATCGTCGTTATTTACCAGGATTTTTCACTCTTCCCGAACGAGAGCGTTGCAGAGAATATTGCCATAACTACAGATATTGAGAAGGGTTCTAAGTTCTTAAGCTGGAAAAAAATCAGGTCTTCTGCAAAATCCGCGCTGGAACGCCTGGGGGTCGAGCTCGATCTGGATGCTCCACTGGGCTCGCTATCGGTCGCCAAGCAACAACTTGTGGCCATCGCACGCGCCCTCACCTTTGATGCAAAGCTGCTCATCATGGACGAACCAACTTCTGCTCTGTCCAAGAGTGAAGTCGAGCAGCTTTTTGCGATAATGCGTACCTTACGGGAGAGTGGTATCTCCATTCTCTTTGTAAGCCACAAACTCGATGAGCTGATGGCGATTTCGGACCGTTTCAGTGTGCTCCGCGATGGAAAATACCTGGGCACGTTCAATGGCGATGAGCTCGACAACGACATCCTCATCTCGCTCATGGTTGGCAGAAAAATCGAATACACTATCTATCCAAAGCGGGATTGCCGCGGTGCCGGCAAAGTCTTGGAACTAAAGGACTTTAACAAGTCGGGGAACTTCAAGGATGTCTCTTTTCACCTCTACAAAGGAGAGATCCTCGGCATCACGGGGCTTGTCGGTGCAGGGCGCACAGAGGTGCTCAAAGCCATTTATGGCATCAACCCGCAGGACTCCGGCCAACTCTACCTGGAAGGCAAGAAGATCACCGTTAAGTCGGCAGAGGATGCGGTGCGGCACGGTATTGCTTACATGCCAGAGAACCGCCTGACCGAAGGTCTGGTGCTCCGCAAGACCATGGCTGAAAACATCTCAGTCACAGTCATAGATAAACTTGCCACACGGTCTGGCCTGGTGGATCGAAATCGTCAAAGCGAACTCGTGACCAAGTGGATTCAGGAACTCAACATTAAGCCGCCCTACCCTGATATGCTTGCATCAAAACTGTCAGGCGGCAATCAGCAGCGCGTCGTGCTGGCCAAGTGGCTCGCATCCAATCCTAAGGTGCTGCTTGTCGATGAACCCACCAACGGCATCGATGTCGGTGCAAAAACCGAAATCCATAGGCTTTTGAGGGATCTTGCAGAGAGTGGCATCAGCATTATTCTTGTTTCGTCCGAGTTGCCAGAAATTCTTGCGATTGCGGACAGAATCCTGGTGATGCGCCGTGGAAAGATCGTGGGAGAATTCAACGGTGACAATGCTACCCAGGAAGAGATTATGAATAAGGCCATTCTTGGCGGAAAACAGCCAGTCAAGGCCTGATTCAGCATAGTTCGATTTAATTCGAGTTAATTCGAGGGGAAAGAACCTTAAAGGGGAAAGATGAGGAGTCCTTTACGATGAAAGTACCACAGAGACTGAAACAAAGCCGAGAATTCGGCATTTTTCTGATCCTTTTGGCTGTGTGTATTATTGTTACGGTGGCGGCACCGAGTTTTTTTAGCATAGAGAACCTTTTTGACATTCTGAAGGGCAACGTCGTACTCGCAATCATGGCGATCGGTATGTTGCCTGTCATACTTACCGGCGGCATCGACGTGTCGGTTGGATCAATGGTTGCGGCCGTCACGATTATCGTCGGCAATTTCCTCATGAAAGGATCCGACAGTATTCTCCTGGCCTTTGTGGTTGGCTGCCTTTCCGGTGCACTTTTGGGGCTTATCAACGGTCTTTTGATTGCAAAGCTCAAGATTCCCCCTATTGTGGCTACGCTTGGCATGATGAGCATCATAAGTGGCATTTCTCTGTATTACACGAATGGCAACTGGATCACGGGTCTTCCGAAGAGCTTCATCGATTTTGGAAGAACGACGCTTGGTTCCTTCTATCAACAGGGCGACGAGATGATTGGGCTGCCTGTGCAACTTGTGTTTCTGGTTTTTGTGGCTGTCTTGAGTTGGTTTATATTGCGGCATACCCTCGTTGGCCGTGGAATCTATGCACTCGGCGGCAACAGGGTATCCGCGGAGCGGGTCGGTTACAACGTGGATAATATTACTGTTTTTCTCTACGCCTACGAGGGCTTTGTGGTGGGCCTTGCAGGGGTTGTCCACACCTCTATCATGAGGCAAGTAGACCCCAATGCCTTTAACGGGTTTGAGATGCAAGTAATTTCAGCTGTTGTGCTTGGGGGAGCAAGTACCCTCGGTGGTTATGGCTCAGTAACCGGTACGCTCATCGGTGTTGCTCTCTTTGCCGTAATCAACAATGGCTTGATCCTCATGCACATTCCCACGTTCTGGCAAAAAATCGTTGTTGGTATTGTGCTCATTGCTTCCATCAGCTTCGATGTGACTCAGAAGAAGTATTGGGAGAGCCACAACACCAAAGTCGATATAGAAGAAGCGTAACTTGGCTCAAGGCAGGGAGGATAGTGTGAAAAAGAACACCGAAAAAAAACCACAGGCACGCTTCCAGAGTAAGGAATCTGTGCTTTTCTTTATCTTTATTGGCATTTTTGTTCTTATGTGCATTCTTTCGCCGCAGACGTTTTTGACCTGGCGAAATCTGCAATCTATGGCATTTCAATTGCCAGAACTTGGAATCTTCGCTCTGGCGATGATGCTTGTCATTGTGTCTGGCGGAATGAACCTTTCTATAACCTTTACTTCGGCTCTTGCCTCTATTGTAGGTGGTGTCGTGCTGTCCAGGATGACTGCCGCGGGTTTCGGGCCGACGATTACCATCGTAGCAGGGCTCGCAACTTTTATGGTAGTTGGATTTCTCTGTGGCGCTCTTAATGGGGTTATTGTGGCCGATATCGGTATCGCACCCATGCTTGCTACGCTCGGCACCAGTACGCTTTTTGAAGGCATTTCTCTCAATATCACCAAGGGTGGTGCCATATCAGGCTTCCCGGACGCTTTCTTGTGGTTCGGAAACGCCTCCGTGCTTGGAATCCCGTTCCCAATGATTGTCTTTGTGGCCACTGTCGTTGCATCGTACTTTCTTCTGGAAAGAAGTCCTTTTGGGTTCAAGACTTACATGATTGGCTGCAGTCCGACAGTTACAGAGTACTCAGGGATAAATGTAAAAAAAACCTTAAGAATTGTGTATATTATATCTGGTATTTTATGTGCAATTGCGGGAGTTCTGATGTCCTCCCGTTATAATTCAGCCAAGGAGTCCTACGGTTCCTCGTATATGCTCCAAAGTATCTCTGCAGCAGTACTTGGGGGGACGGACATTGCCGGTGGCTATGGTAAGGTAGTGGGGACAGTGCTCGCTGTCATGATCATACAGGTGATCTCGAGCGGGCTTAATATATTTGGCATCAACCGCTTCATCACTACGGTAGTTATGGGAGCCATATTGATTCTGGTTTTGGCCATCAACTACATCAGCTCGGGCAGAAAGGCCAATTCAAAGTAATTCAAAGCAGAAACTCTCCTGGGCTTATGCTCGGGTGGATATTTTTAAGAGGAGGTAAGGATGAACAGAACCAAAAAATTCGTGGCCGTCCTTATGGTGCTTTTGGTAACGACGGGTGTTGCGTTTGCCCAGGCCAAAAAGCCAACGATCGTTGTAATGCCAAAGCTTGTTGGCATTCCTTATTTCAATGCGTCAGAAACTGGCGCAAAGAAGGCTGGACAGGATCTCGGTATTAATGTCATCTATACTGGTCCAACCACTGCAGACGCTGCCGAACAGGTCCGTATGTTGGAAGACTACATCTCCAAGGGTGTGGATGCCATCTGTGTGGCTCCGAACGATCCCGCTGCGCTGACGCCTGTACTCAAGAAAGCCAAAGCTGCGGGGATTCTCGTTCTGGACTGGGATACTCCCGCAGACAAGAGCGTGGTGGATCTCTCCGTGCACCAGATCGACGACGTGGTCTATGGGCAGCACATCTGGGATCTTCTCGTCAAAGAAATGGGCGATAGCGGCGACTATGCTATTCTGACTGGTGGCCTTTCTGCTGCTAATCTGAATGGCTGGATCGATGCTGGTCTTGCCTATGCAAAGACCAAGTATCCTAAGCTCCGCCTCGTCACCGACAAAATTCCGACCGACGAGAAGCAGCAGGTTGCGTATCAGAAGACGCTGGACTTGATCAAGGCCTATCCTAACCTTAAGGGCATCATCGGCGTTTCCACGCCTACCCCAATCGGCGCTGCACAGGCCGTACAAGAGAAAGGCCTCAAAAACAAAATCGCTGTTGTAGGGACCGCCCTCCCCACGGACTCACGACCCTATCTTGAAGATGGTTCTCTGCGCGTCGTCACGCTTTGGGATCCGGCAAAACTTGGCTACCTGACGGTCGTTCTCGCCAACAATATGCTCAACGGCAAGAAGCCCTATGACGGCCAGGAAATTGCGAATGTCGGCAAGATCACGGTAAAACCCGATGGCAAAACCGTTATCATGGGCCCACCGACGGACTTCACCAAGGAAAATGCAAAGAACTACGCGTTCTAAACTAGTCCGCGAAAGGACTTCTGGACACGAAGCTCCTTAGAACAAGGAGTTAGATTAAAAAGTACGAGGCCGCTTACGCCGCAGGAATATCACGCAACACTGCGGCGGGGCGGCCTTTTTTGTTGTAAGGCTTTGATTAACTTAAGGCTATATCAGCCACTGCCAGGTCTGGTTTCTCTTTATTCTCTTATTTCGAAGTTCACTATATTAAGAACGCGCGCATTGCATCCCGAAGATCCCTGTAGCCAAGCAGGACGAGTCCCTCGCTTTCGATGAACTTTCGTATTTCATCGCTGTGCATAGTCTTATAGTTCCACACCCGACTTTCCCAGTCCGGCGAGATGGCGCGCAACTCCGCAGAATCCTTTGCAGCGTGCAAGAAAAAGTGAGTAATTCCCGGAGGAACCTCACCCAGTAGCCTTTTGGTGGTATCGGTCTGGTCCTTGGGTTCGTCCAAGGGCATTCCGATCACTGCATCCAGAAGTGGCACGCCTTTTTGTTCCAGATCGGCGAGGACCTTAGCGATGGCCTGGCGCGTGTGCGGATCTGCGATCTCGCGTTCGATGTCGACCAAATCCGGCCTGGGCAGCATGGCGGGGATTCGATGCTTAAATACCTGACTCACGTAGCCTTGCACGAACTTTTCGTGCCCAACTGCAAACATGTGCGTGTCAATGTGTGTGGCGTCCAGTCCGGCAGCGTAGAACATGGCCATCTGCGTATCGATCTCCCGCTTCGCCGCTTCCGCATTCGCACTTGCCTGCACCTCGGCGCTCGTTCGTGGGAAATACCCTTGCGCGTCCACTAGGCCCGATGTCGCGTCCCTCGTGGACACCGGTCCCCATCGGTAACCTTGCCATTCGCTTGTCAGCGTTGCATGCACGCCCACGTCGACATCGGGCCGCTCTCTGCACCTTCGAGCCGCCTCGGGAAACCAGGGGCACGGCACCATGAGCGAGCCCGACGTCACGGTTCCAAAGTCATAGAGCTCGAAAAACGCCTCTATGGACGAGTAGCACATCCCGACATCGTCGAGGTGAATCACTACCGCCCGGTCGTCCGCAGTGAGCCCCAGTTTTCTCATGAAAGGATTTTCGTGCTTCAAAACAACCTCCCCAAGGATTGTCCATTCACCTCGAGCCCCTCTTAGCATATCGTTTACCGCTTCTTTGACGAATCATGATATCCCTCAATTCTGTTTCCGGGCAACAAAATTAGCCAATTTCCGCTTTTTCTGGTATGATGAACAGTATGATGAACAGTATGATGAACTGAAGGGGGAACGTCGCATTGCTCTTCCTTTTTGCGGCTCTTTTGATTGCTGCAGTCTTCTTAGCCAAACTCAGCACCAAACTCGGTATGCCGGTGCTCATCGCTTTTATCGGCATTGGCCTTCTTGTGGGCAGCGACGCGCTCAATCTCATCTATTTTGACGATGCTGCGCTTACCAAGCGCATTGCGGATATCCTTCTCATCTTCATTCTCTTTGTTGGCGGCTTCAAGACTCAGCGTGCTTCACTCAAGACCGTTGCAGGGCCTGCTTTGACGCTCGCCACGTTGGGCGTCGCGCTCACCGCCGTTTTCTTGGGACTTATCATTTATTTAATTACAAGGCAACCACTTGCAAACTGTTTCATGATCGCTTCGATCATTTCTTCCACAGATGCTGCTGCCGTCATGATGATTACGCGAGGGAACCCTCTTGCCGACCGGGTGGCCGCAACGCTGGAAGTCGAGTCCGCATCCAACGACCCCGCCGCCATCCTGCTTACGATTGCCTTTTTAGACCTTGTATTGCAGGAACAGAGTTCGGGCGGGAAAATCCACGTGGCGTCGCTTATAGGTTCACTCGCCTGGCAGTTCCTGGGAGGCTTGGGCGTTGGCTTCCTTGTGAGTAAACTGGCTGCCGTCCTTTTCGATAAGCTCGAGTCCGAAGATCGCGGGTATTATCACGTCCTCATCATCGGGGTCATACTCTTTGCCTATGGTGGGGCCGACCTTATCAGGGCAAACGGGATCATAGCGGTGTTCTTTATGGGTTATTGGCTCGGCAACGCCGATTTTGTGGGTAAGCGGGGTGTAAGCAATTTTCTGGACGGCATCTCGACTTTTTCTAACATCGCCTTATTTCTTATGCTCGGACTTCTTGCCTTCCCACGCAACTTTGCCTTCGTGTGGAAAGAGGGCCTCATCATTGCCGCGCTTCTCATCTTTGTAGTTCGACCGGTGGTTGTGTTTTTGTGCGTGGCTCCTTTTGGGTACACGTTGCGGGAGAAGCTCTTTATCGCGTGGGGAGGGATAAAGGGCGCCGTGCCGATCGTTCTTGCCACCTATCCTGCTGCGTATGGGCTCGATCCTGATGGAACCATCTTTAACATCATCTTTTTTGCCGTATTGATATCCTGCGTCGTCCAGGGCACGACCATGGCTCCGCTTGCCAGGGCGCTCAGGCTCACCGTCCCGCCAAAACCGCGCTCGCCGCACACCCTCGAACTCAACAGTGTACGGAAGACTAATATCGATATGTTCGAAATGCAGATAGAGGCTAATTCTCCTGCCGCTGGAAAGCGCATTTCCGATCTCGATCTGCCAAACGATGTGCTCATTTCGTCTATTGTGCGAAACGGGAAAATCATCGCGCCCCGCGGCACAAGCCTGATTTTGCCAAACGACATCCTTTTTGTGCTCGGCCCGCGGTACTCTATGGACCTTGTCGCCGCCACGCTCACCGGTTCCGCCACGCTCACTGGCTCAAGTGATGGGACCGGCTCGGGAGGTGTGGCCGGCATGGCTGGCATGGCACAAGCACGTTCGGGCGTGACCGAAACCTCTTCTCCTGATACACTGTCCAATACCGACACAGCGTGTACTAACGATGTGCCTTCAAATAGAGAAAGTAACAAAGGAAGTCAGCAATGATAGAAAGACCTCACAGCACGCATCTTATGGTTCAGAAGCAAAAACTGGTCGATACGATCGGTCTGCTTGCGCCGTCTTTTGACTATGTTAGCGTCCTTGGCACGGATGATCGGGGTATCTCCTTTGCCGCTCAGCCGGGAGAAACGCGCACCTACGAACCTACCTTCGTGCAGCGTGGCTTTGTCTTCCGCGCTCAAAAAGCAGGCAAAGTAGTCGAATACGCCACCTCTGCCCTGCCCGGGGAGGACGCCTCGTCCTGCGCCAGCTTTGTAAAAGAAAGAATTTACATGCTATTAGAAGGCAAGGAAGGTAAAGCGGCCACCATCACCTACCCCACGATCCCCGACGAGCCACTGACCGAAGAATTCCACGGTACCCTTGAAATAGACCCCATGACTGCGGAACCAGAATCGGTCCTTGCAAAGCTCTCCGACCTTAGGACCAGGCTCACTGACGGCAAGGTAGTCGTCTCCTCCATGTCGCGCTTCGATTTTGTCGATGTGTCGCGCATTTTTGTCTCGCCGCACCGACAGCTTTTCCAGAGCTTTGGGTGGGCGCAAGCCTACCTTTTTGGCTACGCCCGCAAGGGTGCGAGCCTCAAGACATCATACCGTTCGACATCGGGCAGAAAGGGCCTGGAAATCCTGGACGATCTTGCGGCGCAGTCGGACGCGCTTGCCAGAGAACTTTCCGAGCTTCTCGACGCGCAGAGAATCGAGCCCGGCGAGTACGAGGTCATTCTGGATCCTGACATGGCGGGTACGCTCGCGCATGAGGCATTTGGACACGGCGTTGAGACCGATATGTTCTTTAAGGGACGCGCCAAGGCTGTGGAATACCTGGGTAAACGCGTCGGATCCGACCTCGTCACCATGTATGACGGCGCGGCGGGCGTCGATCAGACGGGCTCCTTCCTCTTCGACGACGAGGGCACGCGCTCCACAAAAACGTTAATAATTGACCATGGCATCTTAAAAAGCGGCATTTCCGACGAGCTTTCCGCGCTCGCCCTTGGAATTCCTCTCACCGGCAATGGACGCCGCCAGGCTTTCTCGCACAAGGCCTATGCCCGCATGACCAACACATATTTTGCACCGGGCGCCTCGAGCTATGAGGAAATGCTCGCCTCCGTGAAGTATGGCTGGCAGCTTTCGCGCCTCAATTCCGGCATGGAGGACCCGCGCAATTGGGGAATCCAGCTATTCTGCCTCGTGGGCAGGGAGATTGTGGACGGAAAGTTCTCAGGCCGCGTGGCGAGTCCGATTGTGTGTTCGGGCTATGTTCCCGACGTGCTCGCGGCAATCAGTATGGTCTCAGGCGACTTTGAGTTGTCGGGGTCGGGCTACTGCGGTAAGGGCCATAAGGAGTACGTTAAGGTTTCCTCGGGTGGTCCGTATGTCAAAACGAGAATGAGATTAGCATAAACGAGGTTATGAGCATGCAAAATCTAAACGAAAAAATCCTGACCGCCATCGCGGCCTTCAACGCCGAGCCATCCAACACCGTCCAAATAGCCGATTGGCGCCTTGTACAAACCGTCACCGAGCGCGAGGAGCGCTACTTTGTGCACAATGCGATGGAACAGGCCCGTTCTGTGGATACTACCGAATATTCGCTCGCCGTATATGTCGATTCCCAAGAACAGGACGATTCCGAAGAAAAAGGAAAGAAATTCCGCGGCGAAGCAGTCGTTTCGATCCAGGATGGCAGCAGCCCCGAGGAGATTGCCGACAAGCTGCGTCTTGCTGCCTTTGCGGCATCCAAATCCAAAAACCCCTGGTTTGCGCTGCCCGGGCAAGCCGTGCCAAAAGTTACCCTACCCGCTTCCGGCTTTGAGAACCTACCCGCCCAGACGGGCGTCGCGCAGCTCCAGGACGCGCTCTTTGCACCCGAACGCACACCAGAGCGAAAATCTGAGCTACTGGAAGCCAGAGCGCGTATCAATTCGCTCGAACTTTTCCTCTCGCGCGAGCGCAAAAGCTTTCTCAATTCGCAAGGAGCGGCGTTTTCGTCCCAGACCTGGCGCGGCTATTCCGAATTCGTGCTCGAGGCTCAGTCCAATCAAGGTCCTGTCGAGCTTTTTGACGATATTGAGTTTTCCGAGCCCGATGTCGACCGGCTTTCCGCCGCCATTGCGACGCGTCTTGTCGAGGTTCAAGATCGCGCCCACGCGGTGCCTATGCATGAGCTTTCTGCGGCCGCGCTTCGGAATATACCCGTAATCTTGCGCGACAAGGAAGCCGAAGCGCTCTTTGCCTGGTTTTTTTCGAGCGCCACCACGTCCGCGGCGTTCAGCAAGACCTCCACGTTCCAACTGGGCGAGAACGTTCAGAAAACGAACGATGCCGAGACGGTCGCGGAGCCGCTGGAGTTGTGGGCGGAAGCCTTCCTGCCCGGCCTCCCCGGCTCCTCAGCGTTCGACGCAGACGGCTTCCCCCTTGAGCGCACGCTCGTCATAGAACAGGGAATCTTAAAGACATTGGTTGGCTCAATACGCCACGCCGACTGGCTCGGCCAGCCGCGCAAGGGCAATTTCCGTCTCTTCTCGGTCTCGCCCGGGCGCCACAGCCTGGAAGAACTGCGCGCCGAGCCATACCTGGAGCCTGTCATGTTCTCGGACTTCCGGCTCGACCCTGTAACGGGAGACTTTGGTGCGGAGATTCGACTTGCCTATTATTTCGATGGCCAGAAGCGCATCCCCGTCACAGGCGGCTCTCTCTCTGGTTCGGTTCCGGAGGTGCGCGCTTCAATGCTTCGCAGTAAGGAGCGCTCGATAGCGACGCGCAGCCTCTGCCCTGTGGCAGTCAAACTGCGCGGCGTGTCTGTGTCCTGATATTTTAGTGAATTGCGCTCTTGAGCGCCTCAACTTTGTCTGTCTTTTCCCAGGTAAAGCTGTCGCGCCCAAAGTGCCCATATGCCGCTGTTTTTTGGTAGATTGGCCTCTTGAGCTGTAGCGTCTCGATGATGCCGTGCGGCGTAAAATCGAACACCGTTTCAATGGCCTTTTCGATGGCGCGTTCGTCGACCTTGGCAGTTCCAAAGGTGTCGACCATGATAGAAACCGGTTCGGGCACACCGATTGCGTATGCTACTTCGATCTCGCAGCGGTCCGCAAGCCCCGCCGCTACTACGTTTTTGGCCGCGTAGCGCGCCATGTACGAGGCGGAGCGGTCTACCTTTGTGGGGTCTTTGCCGGAGAACGAGCCCCCGCCGTGCCGCCCCATGCCGCCATAGGTGTCCACGATGATCTTGCGCCCGGTGAGCCCTGAGTCCCCGGCCGGTCCGCCAATGACGAAGCGCCCTGTGGGGTTGA
>JBDKTP010000086.1:0-1750 GCA_039680115.1 Rectinema sp. | reverse complement strand
GAACTTTCTTTGCAAGCAAGCCTTCGCGCCAGGCTGCGGTCAGGCCTTTCTGGTCGAGGTATTGGGGGTGTAAGGTCCAAAGTCGCACTGGTAGACCTCTCTCAAGACCTAAAGCGTGAGGCTCATTTTTGCCGCTTTATTGGCATGCAGTATTGCAGAATCGTAAAGCGGCAGGTCGTATTCTTTTATAAGGAGCCCGATTTCGGTGCATCCCAGGATTATGCCTTCGGTGCCCTGTTTTTTCATTTTGTCCATTATCCGCAAATATTCATTTTTGGACGATTCTTTGACAACGCCTTTCACGAGCTCTGAATAGATTATGTTGTTGATGACCTCGCGGTCGGCCTTCTCTGGGATGAGAACGTCCAGCCCAAATCTCGACTCGAGCCTTTTTACGTAGAAATCTTCTTCCATGGTGAAGATGGTGCCGAGCAGACCAACGCGATGGAAGCCATCGTTTTGAGCAGCCTCGCCCACAACGTCGGCGATGTGCAAAAGGGGCAAACCTACCTCCTTCTCGAGATTGTCGGCCACTTTGTGGACTGTATTGGTGCAAATCACCAGGAAGTCAGCGCCCGCGGCTTTAAGCGCCCTTGCTGCCTTTGTGAGTTCCACTTCGAGTTCCGCCCATCTGCCAGCGTATTGCAGCTCTTCGATGGTTTGAAAATCGAAAGAATAGATTATGCATTGTGCGGAATGATTCTTCCCGAGCTCGGCGTTTATACGGGAATTGATAACTGAATAGTAGGTAGCTGTGGACTCCCAGCTCATGCCGCCAATAAGGCCAATGGTTTTCATATGTTTCTACTCCGTTATAACTTCAATGCCATTCTCCAGAAGCAGTGCGGTTGTTTTGCCGTTGCCGTCCACAAGCTTGCCAGAGAAGGTTCCGTCGTAGATCTGGCCCTTCCCGCACGATGGTGAACGCGCCTTCAGAATGGCCTTGGTGCAGCCATATTCTTTAGCGATTTGCAGCACGGCGGCGGCGCCTTTTTCAAATTCTGGAGTTACGTCGCGGCCTTCGCTGCTAAATACTCGGCCGTTTCTGATTTCTGAGGGTAATCGTGGCGTTGTTAGGCCGCCAAGCTGTTCGGGACAAACAGGGATGGCCTTGTCTTCGCGAACGAGTTGCACGATTTTTTCGTTTGTTTTGCTTGTCCCGTCGTAGTGACACGGAAATCCTGCAAGACAGGCGCTGACAAGTATCATTTTGCTTCTCCTAAGGCGCCATTTTTGAGTGCAATTCTTTTTGAGACTAACACGGAGGGCGTGGTAGCCATGGGCTCGCCAGACTTTCTATCCAGGTAGTCGACGATGAATTGCCTTGGGTTGCGCGGGTCGATGCTCATGCTCTGGGGCACAATCCTATCACCTAAAAAGAGCGCCTTGGTCGCGCGGTAGCCACTTTTGCTGTTGATCGCAGCGACCACGAAAAAGAAGGTTCCACTTCCGCCTGTTTCCTGCTGCAAAAGAAACGCTGAATCAAGAAGCCCATCCCCGTTCATATCGAGTTTGAGCGCGGCGCCAAAGTATTTTGTAATCGTTCTGGACGCGGACCCTGGTATCTTGTTCTCGGCGATGCCATTGACAAGTTTGACTGGTTGTCCGTCGACGACATAGGTGCCGTTTTTTAGGACGCTCTCTGGAATTTCGTTGTAATGGGTATTATCAACATGTTCAACATGTTCTAAATGAGTGGCTGTGGTGCAGCCCACCACTATGAGCCCTAAAGTCAGAACAAGGGTTATGT
>JBDKTP010000085.1:0-21686 GCA_039680115.1 Rectinema sp. | reverse complement strand
CCCCGAGCTGCGCTTGCCGGAATTTGCGCACCTCAACGACGCCACCTGGGCCATGGTGGCGCACGAGGCGCTCTCTTCTTTTGACCCCGCGCTCGGGCTGTTCGCGCCTGCCAACCCATACGCAAGTGCCAGCCTTGACCAGCGCATCGCCGTGTATGCCAAGGCCGGTCGGGACACCGTCAGTGTCGCCGCGCCAAACGGAGTTGCCGCGCCAAACGGAGTTGCCGCGCCAAACATGGCTGCCGGCATGGTGCCCGCCTCGATAGAAAAAATTGCCGATTCACTTCGAAAAGGAAGGTACGAATAATGTCCATAGAATTGCTCGCTGCCCCCATGTTGCGGGGCTTACTCATCACCATGACCGGTAGACCGGTCGCGCTTCAACTCGAGTCCGAAGGCGAGAAGGTCGCGCCTAGCGGCATCGCCAACCTCAGGGGCATCACCAAGCTCAGTATCGACCCATCCAAAGTGATCGGTGCGGATGGACAGTCTGATGAAAAAAAGCTCGCCTCCGAGCTCAAAATTGCGTTTAGCGACGCTGCCGATGGCGGTGCGCTGCCAAAGGCCATCGAGCTCACCGCAGGCGACAAAGAGTTTTACTATACGGTTACTGCCGCGCTTCCAACTTCGACGCAGGCCTCATACGCCACGGCGTCCACTTCGCCTGAGCTTGCCCACGATTTTGCGAACTCGGCCCGTAGCCGCAGCGACATCGTTGCAGGCAAAGTGGCGCTGGTGACTGGCGGTGCTCAGGGCATTGGCGAAGAAATTGTGCGCGGTCTTGCCGCTTCCGGCGCGACAGTATTCATCGCCGACCTCAATTTTGAAGGCGCACGTGAGCTTTCCGACACGCTTAATGCAAGCCGATTCCATGGCAAAACCTACCCTGTGTCGGTCAACGTCACCGACGAAAAATCGGTTCAGGCCATGTTCGACACAGTGGCACAGACGACCGGCGGTCTCGATCTTGTGGTTTCCAACGCCGGCGTGCTCAAAGCGGGCTCGGTCTTCGATTTTGAAGAAAAGGGCTTCCGCTTTGTCACCGACGTCAACTACATTGGCTTCTTCCTCGTGTCCAAACATGCGGCTCGACTTCTGCGTCGTCAGTGGTACACCGCGCAAGCATGGCACACCGACATCGTGCAGGTGAATTCCAAATCCGGGCTCGAAGGCTCCAACAAGAATGGCGCTTATGCGGGTTCGAAATTCGGTTCGATCGGCCTCGTGCAGAGTTTCGCGCTCGAACTGGTCGCTTACAACATCAAGGTGAATGCCATTTGCCCCGGCAATTTCCTGGGCGGCCCGCTTTGGATGGACCCCGTCAAAGGGCTCTTTGTGCAGTATCTTGAGTCCGGCAAGGTCCCCGGCGCCAAGACGGTGGACGACGTTCGCAAATACTACGAATCGAAGGTGCCCATGGGCAGGGGCGTCGAGGGCAAGGACCTCATGCGTGCCCTTTACTATGTTGTCGAACAAGAGTACGAGACGGGCCAGGCGCTGCCCGTAACCGGCGGACAGGTCATGCTCAGCTGAGCGCTCGGCCGGTCAATAGGATGGATTCGATGGATTCGAAGAAAAAAGCTATTGCCGTTATTGATATCGGCATGACCAATAAGAAAGTCGCCATTTACGACGACCAGCTCAAGCTTCTCGCGCTCGAAAAGCGGGAATTTGCCCCCTTGATGATCGATGGAATCGAGGCGCACGACCTTGCAGGTATGGAGGCCTGGTTCTTGGACAAGCTCAAGGCTTTCGGCGTCCAGTTCGAGATCCAGGCGATTGCCGTGTGCACGCATGGGGCGACTTTTGTGTGCACCGACGAGGCCGGAAACCCAGTGGTTCCGTGCTTCTACTACACCTATGAGCCGGGGCCGGAATTCCACAAGCGTTTCTATGAGATGGCGGGCAAGCCGGAGGTGCTTCAGGCTGTCACCGGTACACCCAATCTTTCCGCAATGATCAATCCTTCCAAAGGGCTTTTCTTTGTCAAAGAAAAATACCCGCGCGAATTTGCGTCGGCAAGCCGCGTGCTTCCCTTTCCACAGTATTGGGGCATGCGCTTGACGGAGAAGACTGGGGTTGAGGGCACGTACATCGGCTGCCATACGTATTTGTACGATTGGAACAAGAACAGCTATTCCAGCGTGGCCGACAAGCTTGGCATTACGAAAAAGTTGCCTTTCCCCTTGCACGATTCCTGGGACGTCCTGGGTACGTTGCGCCCTGAGGTTGCCCAAAAGACCAGTCTCTCCACCTCAACACTCGTGACGATGGGAATTCACGATTCGAACGCTTCGCTTTTGCCCTACTTGAGCAAGGGCTATGGCACCGAATTCGTCATCAATTCGACGGGGACATGGTGTGTGTTAATGCATCCACAGAAGAGGTTCGGTTTTGCCCCGGAGGAACTGGGCAAGGTCGTTTTCTTTAATCGCTCTGCCTACAATGAGCCAGTCAAGACGGCGATTTTTCTTGGCGGCAAGGAGTACGAGGTCTGGACCGGTGCGATCGCCAAGGCGCGCCGCGCCGCACCGGGTACGGCCAAGGGCGCCGCTTCCGAAGCGTCAGGCAGCGCTTCCGCACCGAGTGTAGAAGGCGCCGGACAAGGTACCTTGTTTGAAACAAGCGTCGCTCCGCTGACCAACGACAGCGAAGTTGCGCTTTACAATTCGATTCTGCGCGATGCAAGCGAGTTTATCCTGCCGGAAATTGTCCCAGGTTCGGGCCAATTCCCCGGTTCGGAGGCCCGCGCCATCGAAGCGACAAATGTCTACACGTACGATTCAATCGAAAAGGGCAAATCTGCACCAAAATTCCTGGCCGATTCTGTACGGGCAGAAGCGGTGCTCAATCTATCGCTTGCTTTTCAGACCATGGTCGCACTGGAACGCACGGGGCTCAAGGCCGGCGAGCGAATCTACACCGAGGGTGGCTTCCGCAACAACACCGCCTACAATGCGCTTCTTGCCTCGGCCTTGCCCGACAATCCGGTGTATCTCACCGATATGAGCGAGGCAACCTCTTTTGGTGCGGCGCTCACTGCCTTAGCGGCAATGCGCGGTCAGACGCCCTCGGCACTTGGCAATCTTTTCGAGATTCATGGCGTGCAGGCCGAGCCATTCAAGGACCTCGATCTTGCAAGGCTCGAAGCGTATAGAAAGAAATGGCTTTCTCTTATATAATGTCGTTGTAATATAGTAATATAACAGACGGGCATGTCCGGTCAGCGGTAAACAGCTATTCGGCAGGCAGTAAGCAGGCGTGTAGCGACCCGGTGGCCGGCACCCCCATCGATGTATTTCCATTGTTGAATTTGTCGAATACGGGAGGTTATGTAAATGCAAACAAAAGCGGTTCGAATTTACGGGGTCAACGATCTTCGTCTGGAAGCGTTCGATCTTCCCGAGATAAAAGACGACGAAATCCTGGCTGAGGTCATTTCTGACTCGATCTGTATGTCCAGCCACAAATTGGCGATGCAGGGCGATGCGCACAAGCGCGTGCGCGGTCCGCTTGCCACAAACCCGGCGATAATCGGCCACGAATTCTGCGGCAGGCTTGTAAAGGTCGGCTCCAAGTGGGCGAACAATTTCAAACCTGGCCAGAAGTTCGCCATTCAGCCCGCGCTGAACTACAAGGGCACGCTCTACGCGCCAGGCTATTCTTACAAGTACATCGGCGGAGATGCGACCTATATCGTTGTACCTAATGAAGTTATGGAGATGGATTGTCTCCTTGAGTACAACGCAGACGCCTACTTCATGGGTTCCCTTGCCGAACCAATGTCCTGCATCGTGGGAGCCTACCACGCCCAGTACCACACCGATCCCGGTCGCTATGTCCACCACATGGGCATTGTCGAGGGCGGCAGTCTGGCGCTACTCGCCTCCGTGGGTCCCATGGGCATGGGCGCCATCGATTACGCTATCCATGCAGACCGCAAACCTTCCCGCATCGTGGTAACCGACATCGACGACGCGCGCCTCGCCCGGGCAGCTTCGCTTATCACTGTGAAAGAAGCCAAGAAGAATGGCATCGAACTCATCTACCTCAACACAAAGAACATCGCGGATCCCGTCACGGCGATTATGTCGCTCAACGGCGGCAAGCGCTTCGACGACGTCTTCCTTTTCGCGCCGGTTAAGCCGCTTGTCGAGCTTGCGGACGCACTCCTGGGTCACGATGGTTGCCTCAACTTCTTTGCTGGTCCCACTGATCCGACCTTCTCGGCACCGTTCAACTTCTACAACGTCCACTACGAGTCGCACCACCTTGTGGGCACCTCGGGCGGCAACACCGACGACATCAGAGAATCGCTCGCAATGATGGGCTCGCGTACGCTCAAACCGGAGGTGATGATCACCCACATTGGCGGCCTCAATTCGGTCCCGGAGACGACGATCAATCTGGATAAGATCCCTGGCGCCAAAAAGCTGATTTACACCCATAAGAATTTGCCGCTCACCGCCATCGCGGACTTCGCCGAAAAGGGCAAGGCCGACCCGTTCTTTGCCAAATTGGCCGAGATTACGGCGCGCAACAACGGTCTGTGGTGCAAGGAAGCCGAGGACTACCTCCTGCAGAACGCTCCCGAAATCTAAAGAACGCTCCGGAAATTTGACGCTCCGGAAATATTGACGTTTGTCTATATGAGGTGTAATATTGTCATATAGATGAATATCGATATATCAACGGAGCACTTCATGGAACCAGAAGAAGCGGCGCTCCTTTGCCGGGCGCTTGGCGATCCCAATCGTATGAGCATCACACGGGCGCTTTCCGGCAAGGAACTGTGCGCGTGCAATCTCTTGGAACGATTCAATATTACACAACCCACGCTGTCGCACCACATGAGAATTCTCTGCGATAGCGGGCTGGTCCACGCGCGTAGAGACGGCAAGTGGATGCACTATTCGCTCGATCGCGAAAAACTGGAGTCTTTCAGGCTCTTTTTCGGTGCGCTGTGCAGCCAGGACGGCAGAATGGCCAAAAGTGAGCGCTGCATATGATCGGTAGTTTTCTCCAAGACGAAATCCTTGGCATGGCGTGGCTCAACAGGCTTATCGGACAGCTGCTCGCTCTGACCGGGCTCAACGTTTCCGCACAGATTGGTGCAAGCCTGCAGTTTTTTCTCTTCGATTCGATCAAGATTACCATTTTGCTTTGTGTCCTTATCTTCATTGTTTCGTACATTCAGAGCTATTTCCCGCCGGAACGAAGCAAGGAAATCATGGGCAGGTTCCACGGCTTCTGGGCGGCCTGCGTGGCTGCGCTGCTCGGCACGGTAACGCCCTTTTGTTCCTGCTCTTCGATTCCGCTCTTTATGGGCTTCACGAGCGCGGGGTTGCCCCTAGGCGTGACTTTTTCGTTCTTGATCTCTTCACCTATGGTCGATCTTGGAAGTCTTGTCCTCTTGATGAGCATCTTTGGACCGAAGGTGGCGGTCGCGTATGTCGTACTGGGGCTGGTGGTCGCGGTTACGGGCGGCATGCTCATCGAACATCTCCACATGGAGCGCTATGTGGAGGATTTTATAAAGAGCGCGAGCACTGTCGAAGCCGATTCTCCCGATCCTACGCAAGCAGAGAGGCTCGTTTTTGCAAGAGACCAAGTTGTTTCAACCTTCAAAAAAGTTTTTCCCTACATTCTGATCGGCGTAGGGATAGGCGCGGTCATTCACAACTGGATTCCCGAAACCTGGATCGCGTCGGTGCTGGGAAGCCGCAATCCTTTCGGCGTCGTGCTCGCCACGCTGATCGGCGTGCCCATGTATGCGGATATTTTCGGTACGATTCCGGTAGCCGAGGCGCTGCTTGCAAAAGGCGCACAGCTGGGGACGGTGTTGTCGTTCATGATGGCGGTGACAACGCTCAGCCTCCCTTCAATTACGATGTTGAGCAAAGCGATCAAACCGAAATTGCTGGGCCTGTTTGTCGGTATTTGTACCGTTGGAATCATCCTGGTCGGATATCTGTTCAACGCATTTCAGTATCTTTTGATATAAGGTTTTTGTATATGAGGAGTTACAAGATGGAACTTTTTCACACAGGAGAAGAAACCAGAAATACACCGGGGGTAAAAATCTTGGGGAGTGGCTGCGCGCGTTGCCAGGCGCTGGAGAAGTCCGCCAAAGAGGCACTCGCCGAACTTGGCATGGATCCCACGGTCGATCACGTGACTGATTTTGGCCAGATCGCCTCGTATGGCGTCATGAGCACACCTGCGCTCGTCATAGATGGCAAAGTGGTGTCCTACGGCAGAATACTCAGTAAGGAGCAAGTGAAAGTCCTGCTTCAAAAAGCTCGAGGGTGACGGTACAGATCTCTGGTATTGACTTCTGAGCTCGAGGCTCGTCGATAGATTTTTTCGTCCTCGTTGAACTGCACCTATCTTGAACAAAGGTGTTCTGCTACAATTGCCTTAATAATGACTAAGAAGACAGCTCTTTCCATACTCGTCCTGTGCCTCGCCAGCATAACAATGGCCGGGGCACAAGCGGTGGAGAGTACCTCTTTCGGAAAGGTCCAGTGGCCGGTTATCGACCTTACACAGAACGCTGAGATGATGCTTGGTGCCGACCCCGCGCTTACCATTTCGCAGGTCTCGGATTTACCGGGCTATAGCGCCACCGAGGGTCAGGGCGCCCCAGCGGGCCTTCAATTCGAACCAGTGGGCAAGAACGTCGTATGGACGGGCAAGTCCAAACCGGCCACATGGATTCGCCTTTCAATTCCCCTAGAGGCAGCGCTGAATAAGCAGCTCCCGAGCGACCTTCAAACCGCTCAAACCGCTCAAACCGCTCAAACCGCGAAGATTTCACCAGAGTGGATGCTTGTCGTCCGCCCCAGTTTCTCGATAATTCTCGATTATGTCGATCTTTATGTACCAACTCATGAGGGAGGGTATGAGCGTTTTAGTTCTGGCGCCAAAGTAAACGCTCCCCCTTCAGAACCTAAGTCGCGGTTCTTTGTTTTTGAACTTCCTCCTGAGGCCTTTGGTGGTGCGCCTTGCTATCTCCGCATTTCCAGTTCGACAGACGTCGAGGTCGGTCTCACACTCGAAACGAGCGTCGGATTCTTTCAGAACGAGACGCGCCAATACGTTGCGTACGGGCTTTTGTACGGCATCCTAATCGCAATGATCGCATATAGCGTATTCCTTCTTTTTTCTCTCAAAGATCGAGACTACCTCTATTACATTTTGTACCTGTTGTCTGCCGGACTGTGGATTTTTTTCGTCCAAGGCCATGCGAAGTTGATCTTTGGCCAAAGGCCACAATTCGATCAAACGATGCTGTGGTTCTGGGTAGGAGCGATGATCACGTGGGGCGCAATCTTCACGGAAAATTTCCTAAAGCTCAAGGAGGGTTCGCCCGGCCTCTTCTACGTGTTTATCGTAGTGGCGGCTCTTGGCGCTGCAGTGTCCTTAGGCGCGCTACTTGGGTTGAGTGATCTGGCCTTCGTTCTATCGCACTATCTTGGCGTCGTCTTGCCTGTCCTTGTTATTGCCGCGGCTGTCGTCCGGATTGTCCAACGATTGTCTTCGGCCACCTATTTCCTTATCGCCTGGTTTTTCCTGGCTTTGGGTGACCTCAGTTTTTCATTGATGGGCCTAAAGGTTCTGCCTCTTACCTTTTGGACCACGAACGGGATGGCCCTCGGTATGGCTGCACAGTCTATCTTCCTTTCTATGGCGCTCACGGATCGCTTGCGGCAACTCGAGGCGGAAAAGCGTCGGCTGGAATTGACGCAGAGCCATTACCTCGAACTGAGCCTGACGGATGCGCTCACGGGCTTGCACAACAAGCGATTCCTTACGACAGAACTCGATCTTGCGGTGCTTGGCGCGCATCATACCAGATCGAGTCTTGCCCTTATGCTGCTCGACCTGGATGATTTTAAGCGCATCAATGATACGATGGGCCACAGTGCCGGAGATTCCGTGTTGGCTACGCTTGCTCGCTCCATGCGGAGCTGTACAAGAGAAAGCGACAGCCTCTGCCGTTTCGGCGGGGACGAGTTCGTGATTGTTTTGCCCGGTGTAACGGAGATGACCGCCTTCAATGTTGCCGAGAGAATACGAAACCGATTCCATCTGGATTGGCTGGAGGCCAGCGGAGAGAAAGAGGAAAAGTGCCGGGTGAGCGTAAGCATAGGCGTCGTGAGCCTGCGCGACAACGAGATGGCCCAGGTACTCCTTACGAGAGCGGATTCCGCAATGTACGAGGCGAAGCGCCTCGGGAAAAATAGAAGCGTCTTAAAGTGAACGCGTGCGGAGTGAACGTATGTGCGGTGCGGTTAGGCCGGCAGGATCGAGCCTTGAAAGCTCGGACCGACCGCGTTCGGTTCAGGCAGGATCGAGCCCGGTTTGAGTTGCAGTGCGTTGAGCCCGCCGAGTCGGTTGCCTTCCTGGATTGCCTCGCGGAGGGAGCGACCCTCTGCCAATTTTGCGGCGAGCCCTACAGTGAATGAATCGCCGGAACCGATAGGGTTGAGCGCTCTTACCGGGGTTACGGGCATTTCCGCGGCAGCGCCGTTTTCGTTGAACCAGACCGACTTGCTGCCACGCGTCACGATGAGCTCCGTGCCGTACTTGTCTTTCCAGGAGCGTGCGATTTGGGCCACCGCGTTGCGCGTCACGGCCTCTCGTGCTTCGTGCGTTGGTGAAGCTGCAATGGCTTCCTGAGCGTGCTGAGGCAGGGACGCTAGCAGTTCCTCCAGATTGGGCTTTACCACTGCCGGACCGAAGGGTAGGCTCGCTGCAAGGTCCTTGCCTTTGATGTCCAGAACGACGAGCTTTTTTAAGGCGGTGGCGCGCTGAACCAGGTTGGGTACGAGGGTATCGGAGTACCCTGCGGCCTTGGTGCCGGAAAAAATAAAGACATCGTAGTCTGGAAGCATACTTTCGAATTTTTCAAATAAACGACCTTCGCTTCCCTGGACCACCGCCTGTGCTTCTTCCACCAGCTCTGTGGCGGTATCTGCGCCTTTATCTATCACTGTCGTGCAAAAGCGCACTTCGCTTCCGGAATCGACCCACGCCATATCGAGACCATCCGCCCTGCAGAGCGACAAAAACCAGTCTTTGTTCGGTCCGCCGGCGTGCGTCAGGTGTGTGGCCGGGTAGCCACATTGCGTGAGCACCCGTGCGACATTGACGCCTTTGCCTGAGGCATCCGTGCGAACCTCGGCGGCGCGATTGACGGCATCCAGTTTGAGGCTTTTAAAAACAAGGGTTTTCTGAATGGTTGGATTGAGGCAGACCACAAGGAACCTGGGCTTGGATTTATCTTTCATAGTTGATATGACTATAATGACATCACAAGGGGGATGAAAAGATGGACAATTTCGTTTTTTGTAATCCGACAAAGATCATTTTCGGTAAAGGAATGGAGAATACAGTTGGCCAGGAAGCCGCGGTCTATGGCAAAAAAGTGCTGCTCCATTTTGGTGGTGCAAGCGCAGAAAAATCGGGCCTTTTGGGCAGGGTACGCGCCTCCCTGAAAAGCGCAGGCGTTGAGTGGGTTGAACTTGGCGGCGTCAAGGCCAATCCCTCTGTGAGCCTGGTACGCAAGGGCATAGAGCTTTGCCGTAAGGAAAAAGTCGATCTCATTCTGGCAGTGGGCGGCGGATCCGTCATAGATTCGTCCAAAGCGATCGGCATTGGCGTGCCATACTCGGGCGATGTCTGGGACTTCTATGCGCGCAAGACTCAACCAAAGACCACGCTGCCTGTGGGAACTATTCTGACGATTCCTGCTGCGGGCAGCGAGTCGAGCAACGGCAGCGTCATAACGAACGAAGAGCTCAAGTTGAAGCGCTCGTGCGACACGGACGTCATCTATCCGCGTTTTTCAATCCTCAACCCGGAACTTGCTTTTACACTGCCGGACAATCAGGTCGTCAATGGCATTGCGGACATTATGGCTCACCTTATGGAGCGCTATTTTACCAATGTCCGACACGTCGACGTGACCGACAGGCTGATCGAAGCAGACCTGCGCACGGTCATAGAAACGGCGCCAAAACTCAAGGCAAACCAGCAGGATTACGACGCCTGGTCGCAGCTGATGTGGGCTGGTACGATTGCGCACAACAACCTTTTGAACACCGGGCGAGTAGGCGACTGGGCCTCGCACGACATCGAGCACGAATTGAGCGGCATGTACGATATCGCTCATGGTGCTGGTTTGAGCATCGTTTTCCCGGCATGGATGAAATATGTGTACAAACATGACGTTGCGCGATTCTGCCAGTTTGCCACGCGTGTTTGGGGCATCGAGGCCAATTTCTTCAATCCTGAAGAAACCGCGTTGGCCGGCATTGCTGCGCTGGAAAAGTTCTGGAAGGGGCTTGGCTTACCGGTTCGGCTCTCTGATATCGGAATTGGCGATGATAAACTGGACGAGATGGCAAAGAAGTGCACGGACAATGACAGCCACACGACCGGCCATTTCATCGAGCTGAAATCCGCTGATATAGCCAAGATTTACCGCTTGGCACTGTGACGAATGGTGCTGTGACACAAAAAAGCCTGCACCGTTGTGGCGCAGGCTTTTTTATTCAACGCCAAATTACTTGTAGAGTGGCCCCAGCGCACTGCAGGCTCTGTAATCGGCACCTTCCTTGTCCATGCCAAACGCGTTCCAGTAACTCGGGCGGAAGATGCGCTCGGGCTCGACATTGTGCATACAGACAGGAATCCGCAACATCGATGCGAGGGTAATCAGGTCTGCGCCGATATGTCCATAGGAGATCGCGCCGTGGTTGGCTCCCCAGTTGGCCATTACCGAGTAAACGTCGGCAAAGGCTCCTTGGCCTGTAACTCGTGGGACAAACCAGGTGGTCGGCCACGTCGGATCCGTGCGCTTGTCGAGGATTTCGTGGACTTCCTGCGGGAGGGTGGCGGTCCAGCCTTCGGCGATCTGCAGCACCGGCCCCAGGCCTTTTACTAGATTGATTCGCGACATGGTCACCGGCATACCGCCGTCAGTGAGGAAGTTAGAAGAGTAGCCACCGCCACGGAAATATCCAAGGCTCGCATAGCGCCACTGGGTGGCCGCGAGGCAAGCCTTTGCGTCTTCCGGCGTTACATCCCACCATTGCTTTATGACCGGCTTTCCATTTTCCCGGGCTTTCCCGGTTCCATCCAAAGTAGTTGCTCCCGAGTTGATCAAGTGAATGAAGCCATTGGCCGCAACTCCTGTCGGCTCCCAGCCTGTCACGCGCTTTACTGCTGCGGGACTCCAGTAGGTGCGAACATCGGAAAAGATCTGAGCCCGACCAGTGAGGAGGTGCCCAAACAGCATTGCAACACCGTTGAGCGAGTCGTTTTCTGTTGCCACAAGGTATGGCTCGCGGATGCCGTTCCAGTCGAAGCTCGAATTGAGAATGGTCTCCATAAAGTCGCCGTTGGGGAAGTGATCAGTCCACTGCCGCTGCCCCTGGAATCCGGCCAGAATTGCGTTGTGCCCCAGGGACTCCTCGTCTCTGCCTTTGCGCTTAAGGTCCGGGTTGCCCACCATGAGGTCGCGCACGATTATGGCCATCTTGACGCAGGTTTCCCACGTCTTGTCCATTCTGGCGCGCGAATGCCTCATGGATGGCGGATTGTTGTCCGGGCCTTCCACGCAGTATTTCTTTGTCCACTCCATGGCGCGTTTGAATTCGGCATCGGAATAGATCTTTTCGTCCAAGCGGCGCACAATCTCGCTCATGTCGACATACTCGTTGCGCATGCCAAGGTATTCCTGGAAGAAATCCGGATTGACGATGGAACCCGCGATGCCCATGGCAACATTGCCAATGGAGAGATAGCTCTTGTTGCGCATCGTGGTCGCGGCAATGGCAGCCCGTGCAAACTGAAGGATTTTCTCCGCAACGTCTTGTGGAATGTTGCTGATGTCGCTCATGTCCTGTACGTCGCGGCCATAGATTCCAAAGGCTGGCAGGCCTTTTTGATTGTGTGCGGCAAGAACAGCCGCTAGATACACGGCGCCAGGCCTGTCTGTTCCGTTAAATCCCCACACCGCTTTTATAGTGAGAGGATCCATATCCATGGTCTCTGCGCCATAACACCAGCACGGCGTGACAGTGAGTGTCGCCACCACGTGTTCGCGTGAGAATTTCTCCTGCGCCGCAGCCGCTTCCGCAACGCGTCCGATGGTCGAGTCGGCGATGACGCACTCGACGGGTTGGCCCGACGCATGCCGTACATTATTGCTGATAAGCTGGGCGGCGGCCTTGGCCATAGCCATCGTGTAGGGCTCCAGTTCGTCCCTTACTCCCAACATACGCCCGTCGATAGCGGGTCTAATTCCAATCTTGGGCAGGGAATCTTTGTACCGCAGCCCAGGTTTTTGCACTTCAAAATCTGCCATATCTACCTCCAAAAATTACGTTCTCTATTTTATGCTTGCGGCTTGTGCGTGATCAGCCTCGTCTTTAGCCGCAACTGCTGTGGCTGGTAACTTTCTTCTGCATCGACTTGGTCTATGCGCTTTAAGATGAGCCGCGCAGCAGTCTTGCCCATCTCGGCGATTGGCTGTTGTACAGCATAGCGGCAGTGCACAAGCAAAGGCGAATAAGGCATCTCATCAAATGCTGCAAACACAATCCGGGACGCCCTTTCTCCTGCTTCCGAGATGACATAATTCGTTGCCCCAATGTGCATAAAAGCGTTCGCGATGAACCAGGCATCCGGTGACTCCGGACGGTGCATCATTTCTTCCATCGCACGGTAACCAAAGGGCAGGGTAGGTGGGAAGAATCTCACAAAATCGTCTTCCACGGTGAGAGTGGACGACTCCATAGCCCTCTTGTACCCTTGGAATCGTTCTCTGAAGATTGAAATGTCCTGAAGCCCGCCAACATATCCTATGCGCGTATAGCCGTCGTTTATGAGCGCCTTAGTTGCCTCAAATGCGCCTTCCTCGTTGTCGACCAAAACTGAATCGGCCTCGATGTCGTTCACCGTTCGATCTACAAAAACAAAAGGAATATTCAGTTCCTTGAGGAATCCAAAATGCTTTCCCTTGGATGTAGCAGGGATTACCACGATGCCATCCACAAGCCGCTCGGCAAGGTGTCGCAAACGCTTGGCTTCCTCTTCCGGTGAATCGTGCGAGACACAGACCACGAGTGAATAGCCATGATTGGCGAGTTCCTTGTCCATGCTTTCGGCGATGTACATAAAATAGTCGCCTGCAAGATCCGGAGCCATGATCCCAATTGTCCTGGTCTTGTTTGTCTTGAGACTCCGGGCCACCGAGTTGACTTTATAATCGAGCTTTTCTATGGCATCCAGGACCTTTGCGCGGGTTAAATCGATTACACGGGGGTCCCCATTGAGTACCCGTGAGACTGTTGCTGTTGAGACTTGAGCGTATTCTGCGACCTCACGAATGGTGACACCTTGGTTTTTCATATTTTCGATTCTTGTCCTTACCGAGCCCTTGTTTCTACCCTTAACCGGTCAGTTGCCTTTGTTTACAGGGATAACACCCTTTTTGAGGATGATGTTGCCATACTTGACCGTCTCACCGCTCATGACCACCGCAAAGGCGTGACGCGTTCTTTCGTAGAAAGCAAAACGCTCCATCCTTTGGATTGGGGGTGTATTTGGCCAGTAACGGTCGATAACAGTCCGATAGCTTATTTCGACTTCCGGGTCCAGGACGTCGCCGTGAGAAGGTTCCATCATGATCACCGGGCAATCGACAAAATCGTCCAAGTTGATAAGCTGTAAGATTCCGTCCAAAAGATCCGGAATTCGAATGCCATCGGCGCGGATTACCCGTTGGTTGAGCGCGTCGCCGGTAAAAAATGCGTCTGCCAGAACAATTTCGTCTCCGTGTCCCATCTTGAACAGGGTGGTAAGCAGATCTGGCGAAATACAGGGCTTAATACCAATTAACATCGTCTTTGCTCCTCGTGTTTCAAATCATTTCAAAGAATCGCCAATCCCGGGTATTGCGTGGCCAGTTCTTCGCGAGTGGGCGGGTCCGCTCCTTCTCGCGTGCAATTGATAGCCGATGCAGCCTGCGCAAAGCGGGCTAGCCTGGTTAAGGCAGCCGCGTCTAAAGTTTCGAGCTGAGCTTTTGTCCAGATGCCCATCGTATCCAATGCGGCAACGATGGCAGCGTGGAAGGTGTCCCCAGCCCCGATTGTGTCCACAACCTTTACTTTTTCAGCTTCACAGGCCACGCGCGCCACATGGCTAGCAGCGACACAACCCTTTTCTCCACGCGTCAAGAAAACCACGGAAGCACCCAGCTCAAGAAGACGGGATACGATGCTGTCGAGTTGTGTATCGATTTCTGCGTAGTCGTAGATCCATGCGAGGTCCGAGTCGCTGGCTTTTATAATGGCGCTTGCGGAACAAAGGGACTCAAAATCGCGCTTAAAGGCGGCTTTGTCCGCAATAAGTGAAGGGCGCACATTCGGATCGTAGCTCAAGAGGATGTGTGGGTTGGCACCGGTACATTCCCTCCTAATAAGCGCTCCAATCGTGCTTGCAGCTGGCTCGAGTACCATCGAAATTGAACCAGCCAACAGAAAATGAGCAGCCGCAGGCAGCGAGGCAGGCAGGTCCGTTGGAAGGAGACTCCGGTCGGCCGCATTCTCGGCGTAAAACGCATAGTTGTTTTCACCTGTCGGAGATCTTTCAACAAATGCCAGGGTCACCGGTTGGGGGGCGCGGCGAATCAGTTGCGTCCTTACGCCATTACCGGCGAGCCTGCCATAGAGCTTTTCGCCAAGGAAGTCGCTCGCGATTTTGCCGAGAAAGGCCACTTCTGCACCCAAACGGGCAGCCGCAATGGCGCTATTATAAGGGCAACCGCCTGGAGCCACCTTAAAGCATCCGTAGGGTGTATTCGCTACTCCGACAATTGGCACCATATCAATTAAGTTTTCTCCACAGCAGATGATCATTTGGTAACTCCCCTCTTCATTGTGATTCTCGGCTTAAGTTATTCTCAAAGCACTTCCAGATTCTGTCAAGGGAAAAATGCAAACGATTACATAAAAAGAAACAAAAAGCATGCGCAATCTGGACCACTGAAACCACGGACAAAACTACTAGCAAGCCCAACAAAAAGGGAGCCACCCTCAAATCGGACAGCTCCCTACATGCAAAAGAAAATCCAAGGATTCGCGAAGCGCTTACTCAGTCGTACAGAAGCTGTGCAATATCGGGCTGATCCATGTTGGTGTAGTCATAGAATTTGGCACCGGTATCAACGTCGGAAACAGGCTGGCCCATGACTGCCTTGTAGGCGAGTTCCATAGCCATGTAGCCGATCATGTACGGATCCTGTGTGATGGCACCATAGAAATACTTGTTGCGGACTGCGGCTTTCTGAGCCTGACCGGCATCAAAGCCGATAACCACGAGGCCAGGATACTGCTTCGGCAATGCAGAGCCATCATTCGATGCAGACAGAATAGCGCGCGCAACACCCTCGTTGGAGCAGAAGATACCCACAATGTTGTCGCTCTTTACTCTGTTGAGAATAGCCTGAGCAGTGTTGGTGGCATCCGTATCTTTGGGGGAGGCCGGTACGACCATGTCCAGGATGATGGACTTACCACTTGTCGGACTATTGGAAGCGATGTATGCCGGATTGCCCTTTACCTGGATGTCGCTCATGGAGCGTCCACCCTCGGTGGTGATAAGTTTGATCATCATGTCACGGAAGCCCTTGCCGCGGTCGGTGACCGACTGGCTCGTTGCATCCTGGTTGAAATCGATAATAGTGACAGGATTGGAAGGCGTTGCGGCTTTGATCTTGTCTTTAATGACCGGGAACATCTTCTGTGCAGCTACTCCGGCGGCTGCATAGCTGTTCGTGGCTGCTGTTGCATAGATGGCGCCTTTGGGGGCATTAGGAACACCAGAGTCAAATCCAATGATTGGAATGTGGCGCCTTACAGCCTCGTTGAGCTGATCCATGACGGAGTTGGTGTCCAAAGCTGCCAGACAAATAGCCGATGGGTTCTTGGCCATTGCATTGACGAGCATCTGCACTTGCGGCTGGATGTCGGCTTCGGTGGGTGGTCCTTCGAAAGTCATGACGACACGATACTTATCTGCCGCAGCCTTGGCTCCTTTCATAACTGTCTGCCAGAATTGATGCTGGAAGCCTTTCGAAATCATTGGGATAAAGATAGATCCTGCAGCAAATGCAGGGGCGGTCAGTGCTACCAGAAGCACGAGCGCCAGGGCTACCTTTCCCACCCTTCTCGAATTGTGCATAGAAACCTCCTTGTTACCTAAGCTCCGAAGTACTTCGAAGCTGGATTCCCATAACTTAAGTCCGTCACAGACGGACACCTATTTCCTGTCCATCGGATGTTCTTCACGCTTGATCATCTCGGCAAATTCGCGGTCTGCAGCCCGTTCTTCGGTGCGCAGCTTGGCCTGCTCCGCCTTCTCTTGAGCCTTCATTGCCGCATACTTTACCTTGAGCTCATGCTTTGCAGTCTCGATCTGCTTTTGAAGCTTCTCTATCTTGGCGCGGTCGTTAGCATCTTTAGCTGCTTTTAGTTCGCGCTGCATAGCAGTTATCTTTACAGACATCTCGGCCTTATAGACATCAGCGGGGGTTTCGACTCTTACCTCTTCCGCTTTCTGAGTGCGATATCTATCCAGCAACACGGCACCGATAACGATGATGCCGGTAAAGAAGGTCTGCCAATGTGCCTGCAGGTTCATGGCAGGCAAGCCCGTGGAAAGCACTGACATAATGAATACACCGATTATGGTGCCCCAAATGTTGCCCACACCGCCAGACATTGATGTTCCGCCGATGACCGCTGCGGCAATTGCGTACAATTCAAAACCCTGCCCCTGAGCCGGCAGTATCGTGGTATAGATTGCCGCATAAGAAATTCCACCAATACCGGCTGTTATTCCGGAAATCACATACACCCACATTTGCCACTTCTGAACATTGACGCCGGAAAGCCGCGCAGCCTCAATATTGCTTCCTATTGCGTAAGTGTAACGACCAAGTTTTGTCCGTGTCAGAATGATGTGGCAAACGATGGCTACTAAGAGTAGAAGTATGGCTCCTGTCGGAATCGTGGTACCAGTCGGAGAAATATAGAGGAAGATGCTCTTGAACCAGCCGCCCGGTTGGCCACGGATTGGAAAAGTGGCGCTCTGGACGTTGGACACGATAGAACCGATACCCATTGAAATCATCATAGTACCCATGGTCGCGATAAACGGCGGCAGGTGAAGTCTCGATATGATAATGCCGTTGAAGAAACCGAACGCCATACCGACTAGTATGATAAGAAGCAGTGAAGGCAGCATTGGCAGTCCGTGTTTCATGGCAACGCCCCCGATAAGCGTAGACGCCAACATCACCGTTCCAACCGACAAATCAGTACCGCCAGAAATGAGGACAAACGTAACGCCCATCGAGATAAACCCGATGTAGTACGCCGCATTGATAATGTTTACCAGGGTGGGGTAAGAAAAGTAGTTCCTACCAAAAATACCGAAAAATACGTACAGGATGACGAGGGCGGCAGGGGCGAGCACATATTTGAGCCCTCGCTCTCTAAAGCGTTCCATTCGGCTAATTTCTTGAGTTTCTGATGTCATGATGTTCAACTCCCTGTTCCTGTAAGGACAACCTGGCGACCCATCGTGGCGCAACCCATAATGGCCTCCTGGCTGGCCTCTTCTATTTTTAACACTCCGGTTATCCGCCCTTCGCACATCACGATAATTCTATCGCTCATGCGCAGGATCTCTGGTAATTCCGAAGAGATCATGATGATCGATTTGCCCTCTTTTGCGAGTTCGTTCATCAACGAGTAAATCTCGCTCTTGGCTCCTACATCGATTCCGCGCGTTGGTTCGTCAAAAATGAGAATTTCGCAGTTGCAGATCAGCCACTTTGCAATGACTACTTTCTGCTGGTTACCGCCAGAAAGATTTCGTAAGATCTGATCCAACGAAGGGGTCTTGATATTGAGTCTCCTGATGTACTGTTCCGTAACGTCCTGGACTTTTTTTGCGTCAATAAAGAGACCGCGCACAAACTTTTCATAGGACGCCATTATCGTGTTGTCTTTGACACTCAAATTCAGGGCTAGTCCAAAGCGTTTGCGGTCTTCCGAGAGGTAGCCAATGCCATTTTTTACCGCATCTTGAGGCGAGCGAATCTTTACTCTCCGGCCATTTACCTCCACCCAGCCGTTTGCGATTGGGTCGGCGCCAAAAATAGCGCGCGCTACTTCTGTACGCCCAGCACCGATAAGGCCAGAAAAACCAAGAATCTCGCCCTTGTGGAGTTCAAAGCTAATGTCCCGGACTAGATTTCCTGCATTCAGGTTGTGAGTGCGCAAGACAACCGGTGCATCGGGCGGCACCATACTTTTTGTCTTCGGTTGCTCATAGATGACCCGCCCTACCATCATGTTGATGATCTCGCTTTTTGTGACCTCAGAGGACTTCTTTGTACCTACAACCTCACCATCTCTGAGCACCGTTACGCGATCCGCTATTTGATGGATTTCTTCAAGGCGGTGCGAAATATGGATCATGCCCACGCCCTGATTCTTGAGATCCCGCATTATGGCAAAAAGTTCGCCTATTTCGGTGTCGGTAAGGGCGGCAGTCGGTTCATCGAGGATCAGAATGCGCAGCCTATGGGAGACAGCTTTGGCTATTTCCACCATCTGCTGTTTGCCCACGGTTAAGCGGCCAACTTCTTCCTCTGGATCGATATCCATTTTGAGGCGCTTGAAGAGCAGTTCGGCCTGCCTGTTTTGCTCGCGCCTGTCCAGTAAAAGCCCACCCTTGGTCATGAACTCTCTGCCAATAAAAATATTCTGCGCCACAGTCAGGTGATCCATCATGTTGAGCTCTTGGTGAACAATACCGATGCCCATTTCGAGTGCATGTTTAGGATCGCGAGGGTTGAATAGATGACCCAGGTAATAAATCTGACCGGAATCTTTGGGATTTATACCGACAAGGACCTTCATCAGCGTCGATTTGCCGGCACCATTTTCGCCTACAAGCGCGTGGATTTCCCCTTCGTTAAGATCGAAATTGACCTGGCGAAGGGCATGCACGCCCGTAAAGCGTTTATCGATTTTCTCCATCGACAGTAATTTCGCGGCCACGCCTTTGCTCCTTTCCCTGCGCTCGTCCACCTGGGGCTACTTGTCGACACGCTTAAGACAAAACTTGATACCCCTTTTGGGCAGACTAAACCCGTGTCCAAGGCCTTCAGTGTATTGAGTAAACGATTACATTGTTTTTTTGTTCTGTCAAGAAAAATCTTGTCGCGTTTTGAAAACGGGTTTTTGGCATGGGAATCGAGTGTTTTTAGCGTTTTTGTACAGAGATTTTTTCTTGACAACTCACGGAGAGGTGGTAGAATTTGATGTTGTTCAAACGGTTGCACAGCGAGAGGTGCTATGTCGGTTACAATGCGCGATATTGCGCGAATGGTCGGTGTCTCGGTCTCGACCGTATCGCGAAGCCTCAACGACAATCCTCGAATCTCGGCAGAGACGAGAGACAGGGTCAAAGAGGTAGCAGCAGAACTCGACTTCGACTTCAATGCCAATGCGCGCAGCCTTTCTACACACCATTCTGGTACGGTTGCACTTGTTGTCCCTGACTCCATCGAATACTTCGACAATTCGCTTTATATCAATTTACTTATTCACAACCTCCAACGGAACCTTGCCACTTTAAGGCTGGACTGCATCGTCACAGAGGCAGCAACTCCCTCGGGAGCCAATACTTTGCGGCGTCTTATTCTGCAACACAAAATAGATGGTGCACTGCTTTTGTTAGCCGGCACCATGCCAGAGGATTGGGCGCTTATACGCAAGCGCGCTATCCCGGTAGTACAGGTGCACTACGCTCCCTATTATTTTGATGCAAGCCGCCTCGACTATTTCTTTACGGACAACACCTTAGGCGGAAGGTTGGCTGGTGACGCGTTGCTTGACGCGGGGTGCAGGCACATTGCGTACTTGGCAGATCCAAGTCCGAACTCAGAAATGACAGACCGGGAAAAAGGCGTAAAGGAAGCGCAGGAAAAGCGGGGCATAGTACCGGACGACACACTTCGTTTTGAAGTGAAAAACAATTTTTCGGCCGCGTATACCTGTATTCGCGACAACATTGAGGCGTTTAGACGGGCCGACGGGCTTTTTGCGCCGACAGATGTAATGGCGCTTGCTGCCCTGCGTGCATTTGCTGATGTGGGCGTACAGGTTCCGCGAGATATACGGGTTGTGGGGTATGACGATATCGAAATAGCCAACTGGGTGCGGCCAACTTTGACGACAATTCATCAACCGAGGGAAGAGATTGCCCGGCTTGCAACAGATCGATTGTGCGCGCTTCTGAAAGGCGAAGGCGACGGTGTTGAACAGCGGATGATTCCTCCCTATTTGGTGAGGCGGGAGAGCTGCTAGGTTTTTTGGTACGGTTTGTGCAAGCGGTTGCACATAGCAAGGAGTGTATGTGAAAAGGACATGGTGGAAAGAGGGCGTTGTCTATCAGGTTTATCCGCGGAGCTTTCTGGATTCGAACGGCGACGGAATAGGCGATCTTGCAGGAATTACACAAAAGGCCGATTACCTGGCCTCGATCGGCGTCGACATCGTCTGGCTTTGCCCAATCTATCGCTCTCCCAATAAAGACAACGGTTACGACATCAGCGATTACGAAGCGATAATGGAAGAGTTCGGCACAATGGCCGATTTTGATACGCTCCTTACCGAGTTCCATAAACGGGGCTTGAAGGTTGTCATGGATATAGTCGTCAATCACAGTTCCGACGAGCATCCGTGGTTTAAGGAGTCGCGCGCCTCAAAGGATTCGCCTAAGCGGGACTGGTATATCTGGAAGCCCGCGCGCAATGGTGGCCCCCCCAACAATTGGCAGTCGTGTTTTGGCGGCAGTGCCTGGGAATTCGATCCGGCGACGCAGGAGTACTATCTGCACCTTTTTGTACCGGGCCAGCCCGACCTCAACTGGGAAAACGCCGAAATGCGCAAAGCAGTGTTCGGCATGATGCGCCGCTGGCTGGAGCGTGGTGTGGATGGATTCCGCTATGACACGGTAACGCTGTTTTCCAAAGACCCTTCGTTCAGGGACCTGTTGCCGGGCGAAACCATGTTCTCAACCACCGCGCCCTATGTCTATGGGCCGAAACTCCACGATTACATGCGGGAAATGCGCCATGAGGCCTTGGAAGGCTTCGATGTCATGACCGTGGGAGAAGCTCCAGGTTCTACGGTTGAAAATGCGGTGGACCTCGTGGGCGAAGATCGGGGTGAGCTCGACATGCTCTTTCAATTCGAACTCATGGGTGTGGACAACACTGATGGGGACAAATGGCGGCAAAAACCCATCGATCTAGTTGAGTTCAAGCGCATAATCGAACGCTGGCAGGTGGGCCTTGAGGGGCGCGCGTGGAATTCGAACTTCCTTATGAATCATGACCAGCCACGAGCGCTTTCGCGGTTTGGGGACGACAAACGGTACCGCAGCGAATCGGCTAAGGCGCTTTTGCTTCTGAACCTTGCGCTCGGCGGCACGCCTTACATTTATCAGGGGGAAGAGCTCGGCATGGCCAATGTCGCGTTCCCGTCGATTGACGATTATCGGGATGTGGAAACGCTCAATTATTACAAGCG